>MNIY01000192.1:9304-15309 GCA_001919995.1 Ktedonobacter sp. 13_1_20CM_4_53_11 | reverse complement strand
GGATGTGGTGTTTGGCAGTGGCTTATGTGAGAGTCTGCGCCATCTGAGTCAGCGGTGGAGCGCCATAGTGGGAGGAAGTGTGGGTCTGCGTACGATCAATGAACGCATCAATCAGCTCGAGCCGCTTCTGGAGCAGGCGCACCGGGAGCCGATTGAGGACGTGCCGGCAGTGGTGCAATGGGATGGCATCTGGCTCACGCTGCAGACGCAGAACGAAACGGAGAAGCGCGATAGCCGCAAGCGCCGTCGCAAAGAGCGCAAAGGCAAGCGTGTGGTGGTCCTGGTGGCCCTGGGATTCTGGAATGATGGGACAGGCAGGCGGGAGATCCTGGACTGGGAAATTGCCAGCAGTGAAGATCAGCCCTCGTGGGAAAAGCTGGTGCATCGTTTGTGGGAACGCGGCGTGCGGCCTGAGAAGGGACTGCAGATGGTGGTGCGTGATGGCGGTGGTGGGTTAGGCGGGGCCTTGGCCCTGGTCTATGGCTCCAGTGTGCTCGACCAGCGCTGTCTGTTTCACAAGTTACGTAATGTAGCCGACAAGTGCCGAGAGGACCTCAAAGGGGAGGCAAAGAAGGAGCAGAGGAAACAGCTGCTGGAGCAGGCGACGGAGATCTACCAGGCAGAGAGTGCTTTCCAAGCCTATCTAAGGGTGATCGTGTGGGCCACTACATGGCGAGAGCAGGCTCCCAAAGCGGTGGCGACTTTAGAGCGGGACTTCGAGCAGACCCTCGCCTTCTACACTTTGGAAGGGATCCCACGAGAATGGATACGGACGACCTCCTTGTTAGAGCGCACCAACCGCGAGTTACGGCGCAAGTTTCGCCAAGCTGTCACCTTTGGCAGTCAGGCGGGAGCACAGGTCGCTATCTTCCTGCAGGTGCAGCGCCTCCATGCTCAATGGTCGCAGCAGACCTGGTGGGATATCTCCCACTCGCTCTCCTTTCAACTTTGGAATCTCAACCCTTAGCAAAGGATACAATACCGCCCTGCAGGGTCTGTGAATTATTGCTAGGAGCGGAAAACTCCACAAACTGATAAGATAGATTTTGCACAAAATCTCATCAGAAAAAGGAGTCTTCCTCGATGTATTCTACCGCACTCTCGATGGCTGCTCCGAAGCTATCGGCTCAGGAACAGCTTGCTTTGCTCAAGCAAGCTCCCCTGGTCAGTTTATATGAAGCGTTTGCCGTCGTACCTGATCCCCGTTCGCGTCATGGGTTGCGCTATGACTTGCCCTATCTGCTCACGTGTTTGGTCGCCGCGAGGCTCGTGCAACTGTAATTCGACCGAAGCGGTAGGACAATGGTGTCGTGACCACGAAACCCTGCTGCGTGTCTATTTTGGGCCGCGCGACTTTTATACACCAACTGGCTCCCTGTACCGTCATCTCTTGCCGCTCTTAGACGCGCAAGCTATTGAGGTGGTGCTGGCTGCCTGGGTGCAGAGCAGTCGCCCCCACACCGATGAGGAAGCCGTCGCTCTGGATGGGAAAGTGCTCCGGGGCGCAGGCACCGCTGAGCAGCCCGCTCCGCACCTGTTGGCCTTTTGTACCCATGAGAGCCAGGAAACCTTGCTCCAGGTGCGCGAAAGCCGAGAAAACCAATGAGATTCCCATCGCCAAAGCCGTCTTGCCATGCCTGCCGAACACCCCGCGCGTCTATACCGCCGATGCGTTGCATACCCATGCGGCCTTTATGCAGGTAGTCCATGACCAGCACGGCTTCAGCCTGCTCACCGTCAAGGGCAACCAACCCCTCCTCTTTGCCGACCTGCGCCTGTATTTCACCGACCCAGCCACCTCCTTTTTGTCTCACGAGCAAGACTGCACCCTCGACCGACGGCGGGGACGCACCGAGGAACGCCGTATCCTGCTCACCACCGCGCTTCCATGACTACCTGCGTCCCACCTGGCCGCTTGTGCAACAAGTCGCCCAACTCACGCGCACTGTCACAGTGCGCCGCACCGGCAAGATCACTGAGGAGGTCGTGTACCTCCTCACGGATTTGACTCCCGCCCTTGCCAGTCCCGGTCGGCTGCTGGAGTTGAACCGCGGACATTGGGGCATTGAAAATCGCCTGCACTATGTCCGTGATGTCTCCTTCGCTGAAGACCGCTCTCGCCTGCGCACGGGTCAGGCTCCACAGATCCTAGCCGCCTTGCGCAATCTGGCCATCACCCTTATTCACCGTCAAGGGTCAACCCAGATTGCTGCGAAACTCCGCCACTTCGCTTCCCATCCCGCTTTCGCTTTCAACCTTCTGCTTCCCAGGAGGTTTACCCAGCAATAATTCACAGACCCTGGCTCAAAAGGGAATGGCGTACCAGGGGTAGACAAGCATGCCGTTTGGAAAGGACGCAGTGAAGATGAAGGATGTATCACGAGAAGTGGACGTTAAGGATTTTATCGCAAAAGAAGTTCCGTATTTCTTCTTAAACTTCGGATTCATACTCCTTCAACAAATCGAGCAGCCACTGCTCGTCATGAATGGGTACCCCGGCTTTCTGAGCTTTGGCTAGCTTGGAGCCGGCGTCCTCTCCAACGATCAGGTGGTTGAGCGACTTGCTGACGCCCGAAGCGATCTTCCCGCCCAGTTTGACGATCGCCTCTTCGGCCGCAGGGCGCGTCATTGTATTCAGACGCCCGGTAAGCAGGAAGCTCTGCCCCGACAATGGCCCTGTCGTTTCCTCCTGCTGCTCAGCCTGCATATTTACGCCAGCCTGACGCAGGCGCTCAATCAACGCGCGATTCTTCTCTGCCTGCAACCAGTTGTAGACGCTTTGTCCAATGATGGGGCCTATGCCAGGAACCCCAACAATTTCTGCCTCGCCAGCAACCAGCAGATTGTCGATGTTGCCAAAAGCACTGGCAATGATTTGTGCAGTCTTTTCGCCTATGTAACGGATATTGAGCCCGATGAGCAGGCGCAAGAAGTTGCGGTGTTTGCTGGCCTCGATGGCAGCTATCATCTTATCTGCACTCCTGTCCTTCACGCCCTCCAAAGTCAGCAATTGCTCGCGGGTCAGGGTATAGAAGTCTGCAACGCTCTTGACAAATCCTGTGCTGACCAGTTGTTCACACATCTTCTCACCAATAGTGTCGATATCCATCGCACCACGCGAGACAAAGTGAATGATGCTTTCGAGATTGCGCGCCGGGCATTCCTCGTTTGGACAATAGGCCATGGCCTGGTCTGGAATGCGTAAGATAGGGGTATCGCACAGCGGGCAGCGTTCAGGCAGGTGGTAAACCTCCTCTTGACCGGTGCGGCGTTCTTCCACAGGCTTGACTACCTGCGGAATAACCTCACCTGCGCGCTGTACGAGCACCCAATCACCAATGCGCAGGTCTTTGCGCTGGACGTCTCCTTCGTTATGCAGCGCTGCGCGCGATACCGTTACCCCGCGAATGTTGACGGGCTCAAGCGCTGCCCAAGGATTGACTGAACCTGTGCGTCCGATGTTGACGCGAATATCGAGGAGTTTTGTAGCGACCTGAGTCGGGGGGTATTTAAAGGCTATGGACCAGCGTGGATCTCGGGCGACTGTCCCTAACTCCTGTTGCTGGGCCAGGTCATTGATTTTAATAACCACTCCATCAATCTCGTAAGGAAGATTGAAGCGCTCCTTCTCCCACTTCTGGCAATAATCCATTACCTCGTCGAGGGACTTTGCCAGTTGAATATATGGGTTGACAGGAAATCCCCAATCACGTATCAACTGCAAGGCTTGCGACTGCGAATAGAAATCCATCCCTTGCATATAGCCAATCTGATACCCAAAGAAATCGAGATGGCGGGTGGCTGTAATGCGGGCATCCTTTTGACGCAGGGAGCCGGCCGCGGCATTGCGCGGATTGGCGAAGAGCTTATCATCTTTCATCTGCTCATTCAACTGCTCAAAACTTTTGGTGGACATGTAAATTTCGCCGCGTACCTCGACTTTCTCGGGTATCTGTTCTCCGCGCAGCTTTTGTGGGATTGTGCGTAAGGTTCGTATATTCGGCGTCCAGTCCTCACCGATCAGGCCATCGCCGCGTGTAGCTCCAACGCTCAATCTGCCCTGCTCATATGTCAGTGCCATGGCCAGCCCGTCGATCTTCAGTTCGCAGACGTATTCAAAGGTGGCGTTAGGTAAAATGTTGAGCGCGCGTTTGTGCCAGGCTTGCAATTCTGCTTCGTTGCGTGCATTGGCCAGGCTTAGCATTGGAACGGGATGCCGGTGTTGTGCTACGTCCTGTACAGGGCCAACCCCAACGCGTTGGGTCGGAGAATCGGGCGTTTGCAGTTCGGGGTGTTCTTCCTCGAGACGTAGCAACTCTATCATTAACTCGTCATATTCTGCATCGGTAAGAGTTGGATTGTCTTTGACATAATATTGATAGTTCGCTTCCTCGATGCTGTGGCGCAGTGAAGCGACGTGGGCTTCAAGCTCTTCAGCCTCGCTGTGGCCAGTATCCTCGAGGGAGGGAGATGCACTATCGTCTGGTTGTGAATAATTTTTGGGCGTTGTTTGTTGTTCGTCCATTAACAAGGGCTCCTAAAAATGTTATAGACGCTGGTCTATTGTATATTCCTTTTGTCATCACTGGAGTGGAAATATATGAAGATGGTTTCAAACAAGGTGAGCAAATGATGCTACTGCTTTAAAATGGTTGGTAGTGAAAGACGGTCGGGTTGGCCTCGAATAAGCCGTTGATATGGCTTCGCCACTGTGGAAAGAGTGGACCGCCCCTGAAATCTTTGGTATGGGCTTCAAGCGATGTCCAAATGTTGATAAGTATATACTGCCCGGGTTTCTCGATGCAGCGTTCAACTTGTGAAGAGATACATTCTGGATGCTGGCGAATGACATCCAGTCCGTGTACAATAGCATGCCCCAACTCGTCCTCTTTGCCTGCAAGTGCCGTAAAAATGGCGATTTCAGTTACCATGAAAGACGTTCCTCCATTTTTACTTTATAGTACCACGTGCGGCGGGACAAGTACATGCAGGTTCTTCATCTAAACAGCCTGGGAATCGCCCCAATCCTGCTGAAACGTTTGTTGAAGTGTTTGCAGGACACCTTGATCAGAAATGATGATGCCCAGCTCGCGATTCTGATCGAGGGATTGTGCGGAAATATTCTGTGAGCCAACGAAGGCTTTCTGCCCATCTATCACCATGATTTTTGCATGCATGTACAGTCGTGGATCTTCTCTTACCTGGACGCCTCCCAGTTTAATGGTATTGATACCCTGGCTGTTGCTATCGGCAGAAGAGCCACGGGGAGCGGGGAGGATCACCTGTACCTGGACGCCGTGTTGTACTGCCGTGGATAGAGCCTGCTCGACAGCCGAGTCGTTCATTTCTTCTGCTTCGACGAGCAGGGTGCGGTGTGCGCTATTGATGAGCGTGTTGAAAGCATTGCGCGCGTTGATGGGACTGACGACGAGGTTGGGATCATTGAACTGGGCTGTTGTGCGATCCCAGTCTGCCTGGAAAATGGAAACGACTGCCTGTACCTCTGGTGGGTCGGAATCTACGATATCATATTCACGATTGCTGAACCCGCTGCTGCCGCTGTAGCTACCGAGGGCAGCGCGAGAAAAATTCGAAGTCATGATGTAGGCGGTTGAGTTATCGATGATCAAGCCCTTCTCATGGGTGAGCGTGAAAGCTGGATTGCTTTCCTGTACTTTGGCTCCCGCGGCTCTCAACTGATCCATGGCACGCGCTGGTGAACCACCGCCAAAGGGATGTGGTTCTAGCATGACACGCACATCTATCCCTCTGTTGGCCGCTTCTTCCAGGGCGCGAATCACGTTGCGGTCAGATAATATGTACATTTCTAACCAGACAGACTTCTGCGCGCCGTTGATGGCATCGGTAACAGGATGTTCACCGGCATCTGGCTCGACGAAAACATGGACACCCTGGACTCCAGGACCAGTTGTGCAGTTGCCCTGGCATGATGAATTGCTCGATTGTGGGAGGTTGATGGAGCACCCTGCCAGCAGGATAGAGAG
>MNIY01000192.1:0-9231 GCA_001919995.1 Ktedonobacter sp. 13_1_20CM_4_53_11 | reverse complement strand
AATGGGCTACGTGCCTTTCTAAAGCCTGTTACCAGTTGAACAGATTACGGGTGCAAGAACACGTACAATGGTGCCAACACCAGGGTAATCGTGCTAAGCAGCTTAATGAGGACGTGCAGTGATGGACCAGCGGTATCCTTGAAGGGGTCGCCGACGGTATCGCCAACCACGCTAGCCTTATGCGGTTCACTCTTCTTACCCAGGACAGTACCCTTAGGATCAAGGGGATCAACCATCTCACCTTCTTCGTTAACGCGCAGGTAGCCAGCTTCAACGTATTTCTTCGCATTGTCCCACGCGCCACCACTATTGTTCAGGAAAAGGGCGAGGACGATACCGCCCATGGTACCGACCATCAGCGTACCAGCCTCAGCCTGGGGCCCAAGGATGACACCGACGGCAATTGGCGTCAATACGGCAACAATACCAGGGAGGATCATAGCGCGCAGGGCGCCACGGGTACTGATATCTACGCAACGGGCATAGTCGGGTTCTACGCGCTCTGCGGGATCCTCCGCCATAATCTTAGGATTCTCTCTGAACTGGCGGCGAACCTCTTCGATCATACGTTTGGCAGCGGCGCCAACGGCGCGAATTGCCAGAGCGCTGAAGAAGAAGATAAGCGTAATGCCAATCAGCGCCGCGATGAAGACGGCGATATTGGATAGGTCAACAACGTAGACCGCAGGGTTATGTTTGAAGGAGTAGAGCACATCAAGGTAAGCGCTGAAGAGCAGGAAGGCTGCCAGTGCAGCAGAGCCGATACCGTAGCCCTTTGTCAGCGCCTTGGTGGTGTTACCTACACCGTCCAGTGCATCAGTGATGTCGCGCACAGACTCAGCCTGTCCACTCATCTCGGTGATACCACCGGCATTGTCGGTAATGGGACCGAAAGTATCCATGGCGAGAATATACGCGGTACTCATGAGCATACCCATGGTGGCGACAGCAGTACCAAAGATACCACCAGGGTTGATGATCTGCGGAATGCTCGTAGAGTGAATGCTTACCTGGCTACCCAGGAAGAACGAGAGGAACAAGGCGACGCTGATTGCCAATACCGGCAGAGCAACGCATTCGAAGCCGACAGCGACACCGGTGATGATGGTTGTAGCGGGGCCAGTCAAGGTTGCCGCGGCAATTTCACGTACCGGACGCCATGTACCAGCGGTATAGTACTGCGTGATGTATACGAAAGCGACGCTCAGGAGAATACCTACGGTACCTGCCAGGCCGAACCAGACCCAGGGTGGTATGCCGTTGGTCGACGTGATGTTATTCCCATTCAGCAAGAGAAAGCTGACAATGAACACGCCGATAATCGAAAGACCGCAGGTTATGAAGTAGCCGATATTGAGTTGATGCATGGCGATTACGCCTGGATCTTTCCCGGCGGCTTTATCTGGCTCGGTGACGACCGAGGGACGAACCCAGAGTAGACCTAGCATGGAAGCAATCAAGCCGAAAGCGCGTACTACGAGTGGGAAGAGAATCCAGCCTATGTTATTGGTGGCCACGTAAAGCGCAACGCCGAGGATCATTGCCCCGATGTTTTCAGCGGCGGTAGACTCGAAGAGGTCAGCACCACGACCTGCGCAGTCGCCGACATTGTCGCCGACGAGGTCGGCGATGACGGCGGGGTTGCGCGGATCATCTTCAGGAATGCCGGCTTCAACTTTACCCACCAGGTCAGCGCCCACATCAGCGGCCTTGGTATAGATACCACCGCCAAGCTGCGCGAAGAGGGCCACAAAGCTAGCACCGAAGCCGAAGCCTACGATGAGGGAAGGCGCTACTGCCGGGTTTGTCAAGCCGCCAAAGGCCAAGAAGACGCCCGTGACGCCCAAGAGAGAGAGAGAAACCACCAGGAAACCTGAGACCGCTCCACCACGCAGGGAGATCATCAAGGCCTCACCAAGGCTGCGCGTAGCGGCACTGGCCGTACGGCTGTTCGATTTTACCGCGACGTACATGCCGATAAAGCCTGCAGCACCTGAGCAGAGCGCACCGATCAAGAAGGCGATAGCTGTATGCCAGGCAAGACTGAACTTGGCTGCCTGGTCTCCCTGACCGAGCAGATACAATACTAAGGCAACGACGACTGCGGCAACAATAGCGAAAGCTGCAATTGTTCGATACTGTCGATTGAGGAAGGCCATTGCACCCTTAAAAATAGCATCAGCTACTTTCTGCATGGCTGGCGTGCCAGTATCTTTGCGCAGGACAAAGTTCGCCAGGTAGGCCGCGAATAACACCGCGAGGATCCCTATAACGATAGGAACCACGATATAAAGTCTATTGTCCACGATAGAAAACGCCCTCCTTAGGCACGAAATAATATAAGCGTGTCAGCGTTGACCGCCAATTACATGAGTAACTTGAGAAATCTAAGTAGAGACAAAAGGTACATTATTCTCTAGAGACAAAAAGTACGTTATCCTCTGATGAGTATTCGAGTCGAAATCTAGTTTAACATAGTGTTTGTCCTCTGACAAGTATTATACGTAACAAAACGCGCTCCCAACAGGGAAAAATGACGTGCAAGATACCCTGATTTGTGGAACTGGTGTTACATATTTTTTACAAGGCTCCAGTTCTACCGGTCATCGTGGCTTGAATACGTGACAGTAGCGGCACCAGCTGTTTCTTGCGCGAGACGAGACCCTCTACGATGACTGAATGCCCATCTGGCTCCAGAGGAACGCCTAATACTTCGGCCACTGCCTGTTCGCCACCCCAGATCAAGAGATGGCATTGCATATTGATGATATCAACCAGCATGAAGAGCAATGAGGCATAACCTCGTTCCTGGGCAATGCGCTGCATGGCTTTGAGTAACTCAGGAATCCTTTGCTCGATCGTCGCAGGACTGGCAGTCTCAATCGTCCCAATGGCAAACTTTGTGTCACCGACCGTGAACTCTTTGAAGTCCGCTGTAATCAGAGATTCGGCTGGACGCGCACTCAAATCGGCGGCGGCAGCGGCAAAAATCTCCTGGCCGTACTGTTCAATATCTTCTCCCGCGATGTTTGCCAGTTCGCCCGCGACGCGTTCATCTTTGGTTGTGCTGGTGGGGGAGCGCAGGATGAGCGTATCGATGAGCAGTCCGGCCAGTAACAATCCTGCTACCTCGCGAGGAATGGCAACCCCGGCCTCATGGTAAAGGCCGGTGATGATTGTGCCGGTGCAGCCGACCGGGTCAGCACGAAACATAATGGGCTTGTTTGTGTGAACATCGGCGATGCGATGATGGTCGATAATACCGAGCAATTCGGCCTCATCGATACCGTCCACGGCCTGTGACTGCTCGTTATGGTCAACCAGTACGACCCTTTTGGGCCGGGCATTGAGAATATCGGTGCGCGAAAGATACCCTACAAGGATGCCTTCAGCATCGACCACGGGCATAGAGCGCCTGCGGGCCAGCGTGCGTTGTACCTCGCTCATCGGATCTTCTGGCCGGCAGGAGTCGAACTCGCGGTTCATGATATCCTGTGTGCTGATGCTTAGATTAATGAGGCGTACCGCAGTAAATGTGTGATGGGCCGTGCTGATGATCATGACTCCCTGCTGTTTAGCCGCCGCGAGCGTCCGTGCCGAGACCAGCAAATCACCGGTGATGACGAGGGCCGCGGCACCGCTCTCGATTGCTTTGAGCTGGGCATCCTCGCGGTCACCCAGAACGACAAGGCAGCCTGGTTCGATATAGTCCGCCATCGTTTCCGCCTGCATCGCGCCAACGAGGACGCGATTCCCCAGCGGGCGGCGTCCCTCCACAAGTACCCGTCCCCTGAGGGCACGCACCAGGTTATCTCGTTTCAGTAGTATGCGGTTGACGGAACGTGGATCAAGGTCATTAAAAAAGAGTTTGGCGAAATCTTCGGTAGCAAGAATGCCATGGACTTTGTTTTCTGTGTCAACGACAGGCATCGACCGGCGGTTATGTTCTTGCAGCAATTGCCCTGCTTCTAATAGAGGCTGATCCAGATAGGCACAGATCACGCCACGGCGCATGACATCGCGTACCTGGAGATGGACATCATCGATAGCCTCAGGTGGATCGACCTGGTAACGTTCGAGCACGAAACGCACCTCTGGTTTAAGTTCCCCGTTACGTGCAGGGATGGCTTCTTCTTCACCCTGTAATTGTAGTAGGCGAGCGTACGCGTACGCGGAGGCCACGGAGTCCAGGTCCGAGTTCTTATGTCCAATCACATAGACTGGTTGTGCCATAATTCCTCCATTTTTGAGTGTTCTCCGTACTGCCCTCGACGATCTGGCCGCACGAGGCGTCGAGTAGATCAAAGCTCACCTCTTCGCCAGATTGGACTGTTGCAACAGGTGGAATGCTGTGATCCCATGCCAGGTGCCACTGATGGCGGTGTATATGGATAGTACGTCCTGTCAAAGGTGTGTTCGTCATTGTTTACAAATCGCTCCTCTCACTGCTGTTCTCGCTTGTAAAGCACTTGATAGAATACAAGATAGCACATCCTACGATATGGGGCCAGTGTTCCTCTTGTGAATTGCTCGTGGTACAAAAAATGACCGGAGTGTGTTTCGTTTCTTTTGGAAAGAGAGATGATAGACTAAGAAAGAAGTTTCCAAGAGGCAGGAAAGAACCTTGTCAAAAAAGAAGGAAGTTCTACATCCTAATTTCAGTACCCTCAAGCGGGTCGTGAAAGGACATGGCTCCTGCTGCCCCCAGAGGGCAAGAGACACACCAAACCCGAAAAGGTCAAGTGCAAATGCACTAAGGAGGAGAACTATGCAGATGACGGCTTTGCGCCAAAGATTGCTCACTCAACTAGGACACTTTCCTAAACGAGTTCCACTTACCCCAACATTTGGCTCAATGATGGATGAAGGGGAATATACCCGAACACTGGTCACGTATGTGGTAGAGGAAGGGGAACACGTATCAGCCTGGCTGCTCACGCCTCAAGCAGTGACGCCACCTGGTGGCTGGCCCGCGCTTCTAGCAATTCACCAGCATGCGGGTCAATATGACCTGGGAAAATCTGAGCCAGCAGGGCTGGGTGGCAACCCGATGTATGCCTATGGACAGGAGGTATGTCGTCGAGGCTATGTCGTGCTGTGTCCTGACCTGCTGTGTTTTGAGGAACGGCGGTCTGCAAAAGAGCTTCCACAGGCGCGCAAAGCATTGGATGATGCTGGATATGAGCGTTTCGAATTTACCAAGCGCCTTCTTAGCGGCTCCTGCTTACAAACGAAGTACTTACACGATCTTACGTGCGCAGTGGACTTCCTCACCTCCCTGCCAGATGTCAATCGGGAGCGCCTGGGGGTGATCGGTCACTCGTTAGGCGGACAGGAAGCTCTCTGGCTGGCGTGGTATGATGCGCGCATCACCGCAGCTGTCTCTTCATGCGGCTTCGGTTTACTACGCACTATTGTGCGCGATGGCATTAACCATAACTTTGCAGCGTATGTACCAGGCATGTTAGACATCTGTGATATGGACGCGCTGGTGATGGCATTGGCTCCATGTGCCTTTTTGCTGACGGCAGGAGAAACTGATCCTATCTTCCCCATCGATGGGGTGCGTTCCTTGATGGTAAAAGCACAGTACGTCTATGCCCAGAAGGGAATGCCAGAACGGTTCCAGGCCATCCTTTTCCCTTCGGGGCATAGCTTCCCAGATGAAGTGAAAGGGGAAGCCTATGCCTTTCTCGATCAGTGGCTCAAGTGAGTGAGGGCGTCTCGCTCCTTAACAGGCATCACGCTTCAGAGATGACCTGCTCCTCGCCGGGAGCTGATTTCGTCTCTGTATCAGGAAATAAATCAGCCTTGCGTCATTTCGGCTCCTGGGGAATTTCTGCAAGGCTGTACTAGCTTGTTATCCGTTTACGACTTCACCACCGTTGAGATGGAGAATTTGTCCTGACATGTATGACGAGTCATGCGAGGCCAGGAACACGTAGGCAGGCGCAAGCTCATCGGGTTGACCGGGACGCTGCATAGGCACCTGCTTGCCAAACTGCTCAACCTGTTCTTTGGGCATGGTCTGTACAATCAAGGGCGTCCAGATGGGTCCAGGAGCTACCCCGTTAACACGAATGCCTTTTTGAATAAGGGATTGTGATAATGAGCGTGTGAAGGCGACAATAGCCCCTTTGGTTGATGAGTAGTCAAGCAATTGAGGCGCACCTTTGTATGCCGTAACCGAAGTAGTGTTGATGATTGTGTCTCCGTTGGAAAGGTGCTTGAGGGCTGCTTTGGTCATGAAGAACATCGAAAAGATGTTGGTTCGAAAGGTACGCTCTAGCTGCTCTGCACTGATTTCTTCAATGCTTTGCTTTGGGTGCTGCTCTGCGGCGTTGTTCACCAGGACATTGAGCTTGCCAAGTTCCTGTACCGTCTGATTGACAACCTGTTGGCAGAAGGTTTCGTCACCAACATCGCCCGCAATAGCCAGGCACTTGCGCCCTTGCTGTTCGACCTCTTGCTTCACCTTTTGGGCATCTTCATGTGCATCATGATAGACGAGAGCAATATCTGCCCCTTCCTTGGCAAAAGCGACAGCGACGGCATGGCCAATGCCACTGTCACCACCCGAAATCAGCGCCACTTTGCCCTGCAACTTGCCACTTGCACGATAGTTAGATGCCTGTGCCTGCGGTTGCGAAGGCATGTCTGACTCACGTGTAACTGGTTGCTGAAACTGTGATCGTTGCGAGGGCCGGGATTCACTTTGCGTCATTTACTTCTCCTTGCATCCTCATAGTTATCTCAAAGTGAAACGCCAGTAGCCTCCTTTTTTCATTCATGAGTAGGCTACCATGCGAAGCTTCATAAGCTACACGTCTTTAGCTAAAAAAGGTGTACAACCTACAAAGAAGATGCTGGAAAAGCTATTGCTCTGGCCAATCCACCTGTATCGGTGGTGGATGGAGTAATGTTTGCATCACTACACAATATTGTTCTGCCTTCTCGCGCAATCCTTGTAGCTGTTCGGCCGTTGCCTCGGGGGCATCAATCTCAAAGCGAAGACGGATATGCTCAAAACCAACGGGCACGTCCTTTGATAGGCCCAGCGTTCCTCGAAGATCCAGGTCTCCCTCAACTTTGACCTCGATGCGCTCTGTTGGTATGCCCATGTTGGTAGCGACCATTTGGCAGGTAATCTGCGCGCAGGCGGCCAGTGCACCAAGTAGGAGGTCACCGGAACAGGCAGCGGTACCTGCTCCCCCGACTCCAGTGTGGGCTTCGGATTGGTAGATTGCGCGCCCGATATCGATCGAACACGCCAGTGGTGTTGCGGTCTGGCTCCCTGCTGCTCTAAGTGTTATTTGAGAACTACGTGGCTCATTGCGGTACTTCTCTTTGAACGGCTTTTGGATTGATCGAAGGTCCATTGTGTGTTTCCTCTCTAATGGAAAAAGGTTTGTCTACACTATTCTAACAGACTTTCAGGCTCGTTTACTCCTTCTTCTGAGCACCAGGGTTACAATGAATGCTATTACAAGAGCTAACGCCAGGGCGATCAGGAGAAATGCTATGACGGGATTCGATCCAGTTAGTGGAGGAGTCGGGATACCCTGACCGGGGGGGATGTCATTGGGCGTGGGAAGGATGACTGCCGGGTTGGAAGGGGGTATGCCGTTAGCCTTAAATCCCGCGTAGGGATTGTTGTAGACCGTTGTTTTTGGCACGATTGTGAGCACTTTGCTGACCTGGCGCGATCCTATGGCTGAATGGACGGTCAAAGTCAGTGTATAGGTGCCAGCATTGTTGTATGTGTGATTGACTGTGGCACCGGTGGCTGTAGCGCCATCTCCGAAGTCCCAGGCGTAGTTCAAAATGTTACTGGCGTTTGTGGGATCAAAGGATGCGCTGCCGTCCAGCGAGATGGGCTGACCGACAACCGTCTGTCCGATATCGCTGATCGCTGCAATGGGTTTGCTGTCCGCGGCAGCCTGACCGAGGATAGCGGATTGGTTGAGCATCCAGGTTGTCAGCATACCGGGTAGCGCCAGGGCTAAGACGAGCGCCCTGGCTTCTTTCGAGCTACCACTGGCAAAGGTGTTCATGAGCTGAATTGTATCCTCTTTCTGGTCAAATGGATAGGACCAGGGAGGAGGGTTGGTGTCGTAGTAGGTTGAGTTGCCTGCAAAGGTAGCGCAGGGCAGACCTGCCAGTGTAAAGGGTATCTGGTCGCTTCCCCCTAACGTGTCATCTTCCAGGTGTAGATTGTTAAGCTGGCTGGGGATGAAGACGGGTTGAGTAACGTCCTGGTTGTTATCGCTATGGTAGGTGAGTGTTTGATATCCCAGGGCCTGAAACTGTGCAAATACCGGAGTGACGGCCTGCTGCATCAAGGCGCGAAAAGTGGTGATTCTGGCCCGCTGCTGCTGTGTAAGCTTATCCTGGTTTGGGTACAATTGACTCTTGTTCAGTGGTGACATATCGACGTAAAAGGGCAGCAGGGGATTCGCCATTTTGCCAAGGTAGCGTAGCGGGTAGGCGATGCCGCTCTGCTCTTCATTAAACATGGCAACGATGTTCTTAGTATCACCGTTGACGGTGCTGTTCAGGTAGTGAAACGAGCCGTAGAGCCCCTGCTCCTCGGCATCGAAGATGACGAAACGTAGTGTACGGGCAGGATAGGTATGGTGGCTGCGCCAATACATGCCCATAGCCCTGGCGACGCCAAGTTCGATAGCGCACCCACTGCCATCGTCATTTGCTGACTGGGTGGAGATAGCTTCTCCGTCATAGTGGCACCCTATGACAACCACCTGTTCGGGATGTGTTACGCCTGGGACGGTAACTTCTACGTTGAAGGCTGGAACAGTGGCAGGACGTTCCTGCCAACCGGCTACATTGAATGCATCGCGCCGCACCTGCGCTCCAAAGCCTGAAACATCCCTCATGAGTTCTTGAGACCAGTAGTTGGCAAATTCATCGTGGCCATTCACATTGACCGGTAAATTGTCATCATATCCCGCCTCGCGGTGTTGGAAGTTGGTAACCATATAAAAGAGCTGGCTATAGATGTAGTTGGGATCAACGGTTGGGAAATCTGCCAGGGTGTGGTTGTGGATAGTTGATTTGGGACTACTGGCACTGGCGGTGGTTGGCGAAACGAAGGTAAGTAGTGAACTGATGGCGAGAAAGAAAAGGCAACAGGCGCAGGATATTCGATGTAGCATGGTCTCTCCAGTTCAATCTAGACGCGGTACAGCTCAAGTATAAAATAGAGAAATG
>MNIY01000169.1 GCA_001919995.1 Ktedonobacter sp. 13_1_20CM_4_53_11 | reverse complement strand
AAACTGGTAGCAAATACTTGCCGATATCATATAGCAATATGTCAATAGCAAACTTGGCGTGAGTCTATGCTGACGTCAAGGAAGAACTCAACCCCGATTGTGACTGCCATACGGACGCTTCTTCTCTATTACGAACGACGGAAAGCAGGCATGTGATATAATAGCGCTGCCAAGTGAATGGAAAGGATACGTCGCAATTACTATGAAACTCACACCCTATCTTTTATTCGACGGTAATTGTGCTGAGGCCATGACGTTTTACAAAGCTTGCCTTGGTGGAGAGCTTACTCTAACGCCGCTCGGAGACTCCCCTATGAAAGGTCAATTTCCTGCTGAGCAGCATAACAAGGTAGTCAACTCGCGGCTCACAAGTGGTGCTCTAGACATTTCGGCATCGGACTGGCTTCATTCCACGAGAACTCCAAAACAAGGCAATACCGTCTGTCTTTACATGAGCGAGGGAGCCTATAAGGACCTCAAAGAGATTTTTGAGAAGCTTTCAGAAGGAGCAGACCTAGCCCTTCTAGACCCTTTGGGAGAAATGCCGTTTGGGAGCTATGGAGCGCTCACGGATAAATTTGGCGTACGTTGGATGTTCCAGGGAGAAAAACAAGGGTAGCATGAGTGGATATCAGATCGATCCTCGCGTCGACCAATACATCAGTACTCTGCCCGCCTGGCAACAGGACATGGCTCGCCAGGTGCGTGATTTGGTGCATGCCGCAGACCCCGATGTAGCTGAAACCATCAAGCGCGCTAAGCAACCTTACTTTACGCTAGAGGGGAACATTTGCGCACTGCTAGGGACCAAGAACCATCTCAACATCTTCATCTATGATCCCATAGCGCCCGATCCCGAAGGCATCATCAACCAGGGCCAAGGCAACCTGACTGCGCGTACGATTCAGGTCCGCCAAGGCGAACCCATCAACCAACGTGCGCTTTTCAACCTCTTGAGGGAAGTCATCAAAAACAACCGCACGGGTGGCTGGCGTACGTTAAGAAAACAAAAGCCATGAAGAAAGAAATCCTCCTCCTTCTGAACGTGCCGCATATGTCTTATAAAAGCTCAGGATATTTGTCGCCTTCCACTAAGAAAGACGACACCAGCTGCTTTTTCTTAAACACTCACTCCCTGAAACGGCTGGCAGCAATCACGACACGCTGTCGCAACCAGTAGCGATTGCATCAAACAAGCAGCCTTGCTATGCTGCTACTATGTGTGACCAATACAAACGAGTGTTGAGTCTCGATATGTCGTACCGGGCGTATCTTTCCAAAGTCTCATAAAATCGTACCTGGGAGCCGCAACTGGTAGCGGCTCATAGGTTGTTCTAAATTTTGTGTTTCTGTAGAAGAGAGACTGAGCAGGCTCTTTTCTGTGTGATCCCGAGGGCCGCTTCATACTGTTCTGTTTCGCTTGATGTGGTCATCCAATGTTTCTGTGAACCGAAAAGGGTTCTCACGAGCACTTGGTGGTAGGCCCAGAGGTTGATTTTCTGCCGTCTTGGCTAGTCGCTCGACTTCTTGATCCCCCTTCCCACGAATTGCGCAACGAGTTGCTAAAAAGTAGCGAACAAGCCTAAAAATGTGCCTCCTTACAATGGTCTTGACCCAGAAAAAAGTGGAGGGGAAACTTGAAGAAGTGGACCCAACACAGAGAGGGAAAAGGCCATGCAAAAGACACAGCGAACTTTTACGAGAGAATTGAAGGGAGAAGCGGTCCAACTCGCACAATCGAGTCAGAAGCCGCTCGCGCAAATTGCACGCGAGTCTTCGTATTGCCGACAGGACCTTGCATCATTGGTGTCAGCTGTTCTCCCAGCAAGGTGAGCAAGCCTTTCCGGGCAGTGGGCATCAACCCCCACAGGAAGAAGAAATGCGACAGGGAAAGCGCGAGCATGATCTTCTGCGACAGGAGCGTGATAGCTTAAAAAAAGCTCGAGGCATCTTTTCGCGCGGCCAGCTGGGAAATTGCAATTCATGGCCGAGCAGAGCCAGCAGTACTCGATCACCCTGCTGTGCAAAGCGCTGGAGGTTTCCGAGAGCGGCTCTGATGCCTGGAAAGGCCGGAAGGCTTCCCACCACTGTCGAGAAGATGCCAAGCTCGCAGGCGAAATCCAGCAGATTTTGTCTTCCCCATCGCCAAGTCTCTGGGAGTCCGCCCATCCATGCGGTGCTCAAAGCGCGTGGCAGGCCTTGTTCACGCAAGCCAGTGCTGCGGCTGATGCACCAGTTGGGCTTGTCAGCTGGAGCGAAACGTTCGCGCAAGCCGACCACCAAAAGCGATCCACGAGCTCGATTTGCCCCCAATCATCTCAATCGGGAGTTGACGGCAGAGCAGCCAACGAGCAAATGGGTCAGCGATACCAAAGCCGTCGAACCAGCAGAGGGCTGGTTGTATCTGGCTGTCATCCTCGATCTCTTCTCACGTATGCTGGGAGGTTGGGCGATGGCAGCCACCGAAGATGGCGCCTTGGTTGAACTGGCGCTCCGCATGGCTGTAGCGAGGCGGCTGACATTCGCTGGACTCCTGCATCATTCCGATCGAGGCACGGAGTTTCCTTCCGATCGCTCTCAGGCTGCGCTACGTGAACTGGGCATTGAGGTGAGTATGAGCCGAACCGCCACTTGTTGGGAGAAGGCGGCCATGGAGTCCTTTTTTGCCACACTCACCAAAGAGTGTCTCGATCGCCCACGCTTCCAGAGCCGACAACAAGCCCGATCAGCCATGTTCGAGGACCTGGAGTGCTTTGATCATCCCATCCGATTCCATTCGACGTGACAATTTGTCAGCCCGGTTGCTTTTGAGCAGGCAACTGCGTCAAGGATGAGTTCATTTCCAAATTCGAGGAGTCCATTTTTCTGGGCCAATTCCCATCGGTTCACCAGAGATGGCATGGAGAACATCAACACGTGGGAACGAGGGGACGACATCCATCGCTGTCATCACCGTACCATTGCTGGGCGAGAGCAGGAAGGGAGGAAACGCCCAAGATGGAAGGGGCAGGAGTCCACTGGAGAAGAGGAGGGAGGAGCTAGAACCTGGGGGAGGTAGTGATCATGGCATCCCGTACCGGTTCACGAGGCCCTCCTCGATGCCGCAAGTCCTCACTTGGATGAAGCTTCTGGTGAGGGTGCAGGATGACGCTTTCTAACCCTAAATCGTGCGTAAAATGAAAGGGGACGAATGAGCCAGATCAGGAAACTAGTTGGTCCCGATGGGAAGCCGTATGCCAGCGCTGTCCCAGGGACGCTGGGTGGTCACCGCCGCAATCGCATCTCCGGTCGTCTCGACTGCCCCGCCGCACTGCGCGCTCTTGCCCGAGGAGGCTATGTTCCCAACCGTGTCTTCTTCTCGACTTCAGAAGACGCGCGGGCAGCGGGCTACCGACCCTGCGCAGTCTGCCTCCCCGGTGCCTACACGACCTGGAAGGCGCAGCAGGATGGCGTATCGGAAACCAGGCCAGTTCGTGATTCTCGTAGGCAATTAGCGACCAGAAGGAGACACTCTCAGAATCATGGATAAGCAACAGCTTCTGAAACGACTGGAGACGGCGTGGACGGCGCTCAAGGAGTCTTACACTGGCCTGTCCAATGCACAACTGCTAGGCCTGGCGTCATGGGAGATTGGTCGGTGAAAGAGATCCTTGCGCACGTGACTATATGGGAGGAGGAGGCGCTGAAGTATCTGCCGCTCATCATCAACGGGGAGAAGCCACCGCGATACGTTCAGTACGGCGGCCTCGATGCTTTCAATGCGCAGATGATAGAACAGAAACGGAGCCTTGCGCTCTCCGAGGTCCTGAGCCAACTGGATGAAACGCACCGCCGACTCATCAGCTACATTCAAAGCGTGCCTGAAGAGTACTTCACGCGAGAGACACGCTTCCGGCATCGCCTCCAGCTCGATACCTCCAGCCATTACCCCCTGCACGCCAGGGCGATACAAGAATGGCGGGAGAGGCCAGTTGAAGAAAGGGCTAGGAGCTGAACCTTCTACTCACCTCTTTTCATGAGAGCATTAATCCTGAACTTCCTTCAAGGAAGATCATCCCAATGTGAAAGCAAGAAACAGCATGGTGCTTTCATTGGGCTAAACCTGCCATTGGATATCCGGGGCACAGCCTTCCAGCAACGCGTCTG
Source organism: Ktedonobacter sp. 13_1_20CM_4_53_11 (assembly GCA_001919995.1). The sequence continues at coordinate 7,971 of MNIY01000169.1, read as the reverse complement.
GCAGGCGTTACGTCAGATCTCTGCAGGTTCAACCCTCAGCTACGCAGAGATTGCCAAACGCATTGGCCCGCCCAAAGCGACGCGGGCTATTGCGCAGACTTGTGACGCAAACCGGTTTGCTGTCGCCATCTTCTGTCATCGTGTGGTCAAAAACGATGGCTCATTATCCGGTTATCGCTGGGGCGTCGAGTGCAAACGGGCGCTCCTGAAGAAAGGGGAAAGGTACTTATGAAGACACAAACAACGACCACTACAGGAGTGGAGCGTGTGCAAGCCCTCGACTGGGAGCAGATCGGACGTTCCCTCAGCAGTGCCGGCAATGCCGTTCTCAGCCAGTTACTTTCGGCCGAGGAATGTCAACAACTCGCCGCACTGTATCCGCAGAACGAGCCGTTCCGTAGCCACATTCTCATGGCGCGGCATGGCTTTGGGCGTGGAGAGTACAAATACTTCGCGTATCCGCTACCCACCGTCATCGCAGACCTACGCTCGGCTCTCTACGCACGTTTCGTCCCCATCGCCAATAGCTGGGAAGCCGGTCTGAGCAGCAACATCCGTTACCCGGACGAGCATGCGGACTTGCTGGCGCGCTGCCACGCAGTTGGGCAGATCAGACCGACGCCACTGCTCTTGCAGTACGTGTCAGGCGATTACAACTGCCTGCATCAGGATCTCTATGGAGAGCATGTTTTCCCAATTCAGGTGGCCATTCTGCTCTCCGCCCCTGGTCAAGACTTCAAGGGCGGCGAATTTGTGCTCACCGAGCAGCGCCCGCGCATGCAAACGCGCGCGGAAGTCGTGCCGCTCCAGCAGGGTGATGCTGTGGCTTTCGCGGTTCACACCCGTCCAGTGCAGGGCACTCGTGGCACCTATCGGGTCAATATGCGCCATGGGTCAGCCAGGTGCGTTCTGGTCAACGTCACACCGTGGGGATCATCTTCCACGACGCGCAGTAAGGGGATTGGAAGGAGGATGCACCGTTCATGAAGCTCTTGGGGCACCAATGAGAACCCCATGTAGAGTGAGGCGTTGGGCCATGTGGCCATCATTCGGCGCGGGTTCGCTTTGCCAGATGAAGCGGTCTTCTGACTATCCTGAACGGGGTAAGCGCCATAGCTCTGTTTCGTAGAGCGGTTTGACTAAGAACGAAGACATCATCAGACAACGATGCTGATGGGAAAAGGGAAAATTGGACGATAGACATGAGCCAGTTCTGGAGACTTGTCGGCCCCAACGACAAACCATACGCCAGTGCTGTGCCAGGAATACTGGGTAGACACCGCCGCAACCGCATCTATGGTCGTCTTGACTGCTCCGCCGTGCTGTGTGCCATTGCTCCTGATGGCGATGTGAACCACTGCGCCTTCTTCCATACCAAAGAGCGGGCGCAGGCTGCCGGTTATCGGCCTTGCGCCGTCTGCCTCCCGATGGCCTACGCAAGCTGAAAGGCTCAGCAATGCCGCGTTGGGCACAAACAGGAAAAGGAGAAGGCTGGTTGAACTTTCCACGTCCTCTTCCCGTTTCCATTCTCCGCGCAAAAATGGCAGCAGAGACGGAACGAACGGAGCGTTCAGATCAGGAACATGCCCACCGTTGGGGACAATCCAGAGAGAAGAGCGCGCAATAGCCTTGTGCATGTCTAGCGCGATGGAGACCGGGTAGAACGGGTCACGGTCGCCAAAGATAAGAAGCGTGCGGGCAGTGATCGTTGAGAGATAGGGAGGCGTGAAGTTCATATCATCGTACTGCTCCGCGAAGGCGCTTCCGAGCCTGAAAAGCTCCTGAATCTGCTCATCCCCGCGCGGATGGCGTTGCTGCAAGCGCTGACGCTCTTCGTCGGAAACCTGCTCTAGCGTGTAGCTGCGCATGATCTTGCGCGCCTGTTCAGGATAGTAGCTGACAGCGCTCATCAGCACCATCGCCTCGACGCGCTCTAGCTGCTGCGGAGCCCTGTGCAAGAGGATATTTCCCCCGCCACTGGCGCCAATCCCCTGAAAGCTCCCGATTCCAAGATGATCGAGCAAAGCCTGCACGTCACGCGCAGCCTGTCGCTGCCTATATTCACCTGAGGGATTGGTGGAGCGTCCATGCCCGCGCAGGTCAGGTATGATCAGGCGATACTGGCTGGCGAGCTCGTCAAAGCAGAAAGCCCAATCAGTGCTCGCGCCGGTGTAGCCATGCAGCAAGAGCAGTGGCTCGCCCTCACCTGCATCAAGGTAGTACATCTGCATGTCATGAAGTGTCAGGGTTTGTCCTGGAGGGAGTGATGTTCTCATGGAGTATTCTTTTGTTTTGAGGTCTCTATAAGAGCGGCGCTCTGTTTCTTCGGCTGTGATTAGCATATATCCTTTTGAGAAATCTGTCATCTTGCAGTGCTAAGCGGTTCCTGTGCTGGCTCCTTGTGGCTGTGCTGGCTCCTTCCTTCGTTACGTCGCATACTTCTACCGCTTTTACATTTTCTATGTGAAGTATCATCCTCTTCTCTGCCTGGCAGAGGCATCTCGCTTGGGACATCCGTTCGTGGAAAACGATGGATGTTGTGAACGGATGTCCCAAGGAGCCAGCACAGGTCAGCAATCTTCGACGCGGAGCCCTGATCACGAGAGGATCAGTGTTCATTCCAGAGGGAGAGAGCCGTGATGCTATCGGTCTGCTCACCACGAGATATCCGCAGGTTGGACACGAACACCCCGAGCAGGCGCACCGCCCGCTTCTGGTCGCCCAACTGGAACAGGAGAGTATGAAGCAGCGGGAGCATCTCCTGCGCAGACCGGAACCCCTGTGTACGGCTGACACTGCGCGTAATGAGCTGGAAGTCGCTCCAGCGTACTTTCAGGCTGAGTGTCCGAGCTTCTAGCTCCAGGTCGGTGAGCCGGTGCTCCACCTGTTCGGCCAGGTTCGCCAGGATGGCTTCCATCTGGCCGCGGTCGGCGATATCCCGCTCGAGGGTAATCTCCTTGCCGACCGATTTTCGCTCGCGCACTGGCTCGACGGGTCGTTCGTCCTCCGCGCACGTGCTGATAGAGTAGACTGCCGCGCGATCCCAGCAGTTCTCGTAGCTGTTCCTCGCCCATCCGCCTGAGATCGGCCCCGGTCAGGATGCCACGCTCCCGGAGCGCAGCCGCGGTGACTTCCCCCACGCCGAAGAACTTCTCAACCGGGAGAGCGTCGAGGAAGGCTGGGCCTGTTCCGGTGTGATCAGCGTCAACCCGTCTGGCTTGAGGGAATCGGATCCTAATTTGGCGAGCAGCTTATTGAAGGAGACGGCCGCCGAGGCCGTTAAGGCCGTTTCATCTCTGATGCGCTCTTTGATGGTGAGGGCCAGCAACACAGCCTCCGGGAAGTCGCGTACAGATGAGGTGATATCAAGATACGCTTCATCCAGGCTGAGCGGCTCCACGAGGGGTGTGATGCGTTTGAAAATCGCCATGATCTGGGAGGAGACGGCACGATACACGTCAAAGCGCGGGGGGAGAAAGATGGCCTGGGGACAGAGTCGGTACGCCGTCTTCGCGGGCATAGCGCTTCTGACTCCGAATTCTCTGTAATCGACCAATGTAAACAAACTAATCCGACGGACAAGGTTGCGTTGCAGAGTTCAAACAACGGTTGATCTCACTTGAGGCCAGGCTCATCTGGTTCTTTTGCTTCTGAATACTTGCTTCTCCTGTATTCTCGCTGCTTACATCATCCTACCCGCAGCCCACCACGAGCACGGTAATATTATCGGTTCCTCCGGCAGTGTTGGCTGCATTAACTAGAGCCTGGCATGCTGCCTCCGCTTCAGCGTTGACTTGCAGTATCTGTAGGATCTGTCTATCTGTAAATCCCAACATTCTGCGGGCGGAATCTGTATAACTCTTTGGGCCGTTGCTGGCCCAGAAATCTCTCCTTCAGGCTGCTTGCCCACCACGATACCTCTGCAGATTCCTCCCGCAGAGACTTGGGATTTACAACTCGAGGGCCATAATCTGCTTCACACATCGGATCGTAGCTCCAATAGGGAAAGATCAACTTGGCAAGATGGTTTGCAGCACTTCCTCTTGCTGCGGAGCAGGAAAGTCGAGGCGCGGTCCGACACGGCCCTTAAACTTTTCATGCTGGGAAATGACCCGCACGATGGGGCAGCGGTCTTGGCATAAATGTAGCGCAGAAAGTCGAAGCCTTCCGCGTTCAGTTGTTCGGGATCGTCGACAAACAGGATCTTCAAGTCGTTGCTCAGGATGGCCTCGGCTGCCTCATCGGCCATTTTGAAGCGGTTGGCATTGAGACTGCGTGGATTATCGCCAAAGCTTTTCAGGAGATCGACCACCAACTGCCTGGAGTTCGATCCTGGCTTGACCTTAATCACGACACAAGGTGGCAAGCCGGTATGTGGCTGAGGGAGGAGACTCAGCAGAAAGGCCTGGATGGCGATGGTTTTGCCGACGCCTGGCCAGCCCGTCACGACGCCCATCGTGCTATAGCCAGTCTGCTTGGAGTGCATTAACATTTCACTGGCCGTCCGAAATTGTCGGATGCCTGCCGTCACAATAGGCTGTTGTCCTGGTGGGAGCCGATCCTCATCAAACAGGAGACTCCACTCGGGATAGGCGTTCATTCTGTCCTCCTCCTCCGTTGCTCTTGCTTCCCTGTTTCAAATGGCAAACGTCCAGCTGATAAGCTAGCCTCCAATCACAGGAATATATTCACCCTCGAGAGGGGAGGCAACGAACCGCTGATAGCTCCCCTCTCTCACACACTGGTTTTGCTGCGAGTGAGGCGTACCTCGCGCACAACCAGAAGCGAGACTACCACCGAGAGGATCGCGAATCCCACCGCGGTCAGCAGTGCGCTCTGAAAACCTCCGACCAGGGCCGCCGATCCGCCTGGACCTCCACTACCCGTGCTCAGCGCCACTGTACGTGCGCTGGCGACCGCTACGAGGATTGCCACTCCAAGCGCTGAGCCAACCTGCTGGCTGGTATTGAACAGGCCGGAAGCCAGCCCTTGTTCGTCATCTGCGACCCCCTCTGTGGCCGCAATCGCCACCGTCACAATCTGGAAAGCGACGCCCAGGCCAACCAAGAGCGTGCCAGGCAAGATGATCGCCCAGTACTGATCGTGCGCCGACATGCGCGAGAGCCAGAACAGGCCAACGGCGAGCACTACCGCGCCAGTTACCATGCCGGGCTTGACGCCCAGGCGCGTGGTCAACCTGGAGACAAGATTCGTCGTGAAGGTGACGATTAACGCGTGCGGCAGAAAGGCGAACCCGGTCAGAACCGGCGAATAGCCCAGCACATTCTGCAGGTAGAGGGTCAGAATGAAGAGCGTCGGCCCTAATGAGGCACCGAAGAGCAAGCCACAGGTATCGGCTCCGGTCAGCGTCCGCAGCCGGAAGATGCTCAAGCGCACCAGTGGATCTCGCGTGCGGGCCTCAATCGAGAGAAAAGCCACCAGCAGCAGCGCCGCCAGAACGAGCAAGCCAATGGTTTGGAGGGACCCCCAGCCAGCAGCGTTGGCCTGCGAGAGGGCATAGATGAGCACAGCAAGGGCGAGTGTGACCGCGGCACTCCCAGGAAGGTCGAGCCGTTTTTTCGCTCCTCGGCTCTCGGGCAGGAACAGTGGCGTGAGAGCAATGGTGGTAAGGCCGATGGGGACGTTCACGAAGAGCACCCAGCGCCAACCGAATGCGCTCGTCAAGAGTCCGCCCAGAATGACGCCTGAGGCGAAGCCAGCCGATGCGACTGCCCCGAAGGTGCCGAGGGCGCGATTGCGTCCTGCCCCCTGGGGGAAGGTCGTCGTGATGAGTGACAGGACGGAGGGCGCGACGATGGAGGCAGCCAGCCCCTGAGAGGCACGGGCGACAATCAACTCAAGCGGTGACTGGGCGAAGCCACCACCCAAAGAGGCCAGGGTGAAAAGCACCAGCCCGAGAAGAAAGACACGCCGCCGTCCAAAGAGGTCGGCGGCTCGTCCTCCCAGCAGCAAAAAGCCGCCAAAGAGCAGCGAGTAGGCGCTCACCACCCATTGCAGCGTGGTTGGTGAGAAGCCCAGCGACTTCTGCATTGAGGGCAGGGCGACATTCACGATAGAGAAGTCAAGCACGACCATGAACTGGGCGGCGCATAAGAGCGCAAGCGCGAGCCAGCCGCGAGGTGGCTCCACGCCATCTCTGGCGTCGAGCGTGAGCGGGTGCCGTAGACCGGGCTTGGGACGCTCACTGCCCTGGCCATCCTTCTGGGCGAAATCTTCAAGCTGGTGTGTCATCAGGTATCCTCTCTTGTATCAAGCCATTAGGCGACTAATTCTTTGGACAAAAAAAAGGGGGAGCAGCAGAGGCACTCCTCGCACCTGCTAGCTGATATTGGCGTGCATCTGCAAAAGCAGACGTCGAACCAGGAGACGCTCTTCGGTAGTCATGTCAGCGACGAGGTGCTCCTCACAGCGGCTCCATAACGTGCGCAGAGGCTGTTCTAATGCTCGGCCCCGCTGCGTGAGATAGACACGCGAGAGGCGAGCATCTTCTGGATCACGCCGACGTTCGACCAGCCCAGTACGCTCCATGCGCTGTAACATGGTATTGATCGTTGGTGGTTCACAGACCACGTCGTGCGATAATTGGATCTGTGTCTGGCCCTCCTGGCGGAAAAGAGAGAAAAGGACCTGGAGCCAGGGCCTTGCTGCGGTGGCGACCAGCGATACTGCTCTGGCACAGGCAGGACCTGCAATGCCTGATCTTTCCCATTCCCCCCATGCACCGTCATTTCGAAGATCTGGGCCTGGCCGCCCAAAGCGGTGAGCTGCAGATCGCCCTCAGTGCCGTTGATTTCCCAGAGCAGGTTCGTGCCGCGCGAGACCCCGCCGCGGTAGTGCATCGAGAAGGCGGCTCCGCCCTCGAGCAGTCCGCTGACGCACACCTGATCATCCGCGGTCCTGGGCTTGCGTTCGCCCGTTCCCGCGATCGTGAAGGTCTTTCGGCGCACCGTCATGGTGGCCGAGAGCTCTCGGACCTCGCCGAGGCAATGGCACATGGCGTCCGCCGCGTGGCCCAGCGCGATCGAAAGCATCGTCGCGCCGTTTTTCTTGTCGTTGAGGTAAGCGTTGAACGGCTCCTCCGTCGGTCCCCAGCCCATTCCAGAGCCGATCACTGTGGTAGACAACACGTCCCCAACATACCCTTGTTTGATCAGATCATGAACATACGCAACCGACGGCGCCGACCGCGCCTGCAACCCGACCACGGCAAGCACGCCTTTTTTCTCTGCCAGCGCGGCCAGACGCTCAGCTTCCTCCAACCCGTTGCCCAGCGGCCATTCGCAATAGACAGCCTTCCCCGCAGTGAGTGCGTCAGCCGCCAATTCGAAGTGATACGGCACTTTCACCGTGATCGCGACCACATCGACGGCAGCACTATTGACCAGATCGTGGTGATTGTCGAACGCCAGCGGCACGCCAAAGAGCTTGCCCGCAGCGGCGGCAGAGACGCTCCGACTGGTGGAGAGCGCCGTGATTTCGAAATCATCCGACAGGGATTTCAAGGCAGGAATGTGCGCCTGCATAGCCCAGCCACGATCGGGATTGGCGCCGATGATTCCTACACGAATTTTATTTGATCCATTCTTACGCATGGCGATGACCGCTTCTGATGCGACCGATTACTGCGATACCTTGCTTTGTCATGACTTTCTCCTTTTGTTGTTCACTTTCACGTCGCCAGGATGGTATTCCTGTCGTCACTCCATCCTGGCAACATCCATCTCATCTCGTGAGACACAAAACGCACATCACCTCAATATCTGTCATGAACATTACGCCACTTTGACGACCGTTTTCCCGAAGTTCTCCCCGGTGAAGATGCCGCTGAAGGCTGTCGGGACATGCTCTACGCCCTCGACGATGTGCATTTTGAATTTCATGCTTCCTTCCATGAGCCATCCTCCCAGCTGTTCCTGCATCTTCCCCAGAAGATGCTCCCAGGTGGAGTTC
>MNIY01000168.1 GCA_001919995.1 Ktedonobacter sp. 13_1_20CM_4_53_11 | reverse complement strand
ACGAGGCAGAGAGCCAGTCTTCCTCGTCTAGATGCGCCGGGATGGGCGGTGGCGTGAGACCCATGCAGTGAGGGCATTTCCTAGCACGAGTTAGGAATGCCCTCAAGGATGGGAAAAACGAGGAAGGATGGGGGTGTTCCGTAGGGGCGGGGGACGCTTGCGAGGTGACATCACCAAATACATACTCGTGAAGGCAGGAGAGGAGTTGGGTGTGGTTGGGGCCTTTTTGGCTGCCGGTAGATGGGGTGCCGCAGCGGTGCCCAGGCAAGCGGGCGACCACAAGGGTCAATCCATTTCAAAGAAGAGACCATCTCGCTTTGTCATCCCTTCGCTTCGCTCTAGGGCAAGCTCTGAGCGCAGCGAAGGATCTCTCGCCGGACAGAGATCCTTCGCTGCGCTCAGGATGACAATCCTGAATTGGCTTCGTTTGACTCGCAAAGCGTCTTCTTTGAAATGGATTGGCCACAAGGGCCCAGCCATTCTCAGGTTGATGTATATTGGAGGCTCATGTGAACATACCCTCTCGTCGTTTGTTTCTGTTTCTTCTGGTTTTGCTGCTTTGTTGTCTGCTCCTCGGTTTGATCTTCGTTTTCCTGACAACCGGTAGGATGGTGGGACCGATGGTGCAGGTGTGGCTGACGACCAGCGATGGCAGCAATCAGTTGACACAGCAGGTGAATCTCAGGTTTGGCTCCATCACCAGGAACTCTTCGACGATCAGCGTCAACGAGTACCAGGAGTTGCAGCGCATGGATGGTTTTGGGGCCGCTGTCACCGACTCCTCGGCGTGGCTCATTTATAACAAGATGAGCAGCAGCCAGCGCAACACGGTGATGCAGAATCTCTTTGATCCGCAGCAGGGGATCGGAATCAGCTTTGTGCGTATTCCGATGGGCGCCTCGGACTTCTCTATCAACGGGCCCTATTCCTACGATGATTTGCCAGCCGGTCAGACCGATCCCAAGCTCAACAATTTCTCGATCAAGCATGACCTGGCCTATATCGTACCCGTGCTGCAACAGGCCCGCACGCTCAATGCCAATCTCAAGTTCATGGCCAATCCCTGGAGTCCGCCGGCCTGGATGAAAACCAACGGGTCCATGCTGGGTGTTTTTAACGGCGTCACTGGTACGCTCAATTCAGGTGATTACGAGCCGTTAGCGCGGTATTTTGTCAAATTCATCCAGGCTTACCAGGCCCAGGGCATTCCTCTCTACGCGATTACCCCGCAGAATGAACCGCTCTACACTCCCGACAGTTATCCCGGCATGTCCTGGGCGGCCAGCGACGAAAACAATTTTATCAAAAACAACCTTAGCCCGGCTCTTGCGAGCGCTGGGCTGTCCCCCAAGATTATTCCCTATGATCACAACTGGAATAACACCAGCTACGCTTATACGCTGCTGAACGATGCCACCACGCGTAGAGATATCGCCGGAATCTCATGGCATTGTTACTTAGGCGACCCCTCGTCGATGGCGGCGGTTCACGGCTCTTTCCCAGGCTCGGAAGTTTACGAAACCGAGTGCTCAACTGGCACGTCCGAAGCTCCTATCTCCACGATCGATTTGCTGATGCAGTCGGTGCAGAACATGGCCAGGACGGTCGTACTCTGGAATATTGCGCTTGATCCCAACGATGGCCCGCACACTGGCGGCTGTGCCGACTGCCTGGGCGTAGTGACCATCGATCAGGCTACGGGCAATGTTACCTATCGCAATGATTACTATCAGCTCGGCCAGTTCAGCAAGTTTGTTGTGCCGGGCGCGTACCATATTGCCTCCAATACGCTGGGTAGCCTTGCCGATGTGGCTTTCAAGAATCCCGATGGTTCCAAGGTCGTGGTTGCGCATAACGATGGCGCCAGCAACAGCAACTTCCAGGTGCTCTGGGGCAACCAGGGGTTCAACTATACCCTCCCGGCGGGCGCGACTGTAACCTTTAAGTGGAGTGGCACACAAAAGACAACGATTGCCATCCAGTTCAGCTCTGTCGCCGATTGTGTCAAGGTGAAGGGGATCGAGATTGTTCCGACGCTCATATGATGATGAGAGAAAAGTACCGTGTCCAGATCTGGATTCAGGCATGAGGTGCATCCTAGTTGACGCGCCTGATACCATAAGCTCAAGTCGAATCTATCAAGTGAGAAAAAAGAATACATAATCGTGTAATTGCAGAGACTGGCTCCTTAGGACGAGTGGAATTACGCTTGTAGTCGAGAAGGATGAGTGAGAAATGACTCACGAATTTGATCAGGCGGAAAGCTGGCTGGCGCACCTGGAACAGATACTGGAGCGACTACGACAGGAACACGAACGACTTCGTGCGCAACTCGCCCAGGTGACACAGGAAGAACAGCAGGCGTTAAAGGGGCGACAGCAGTCAAAACAGCAGCGTAAGGAACTGAAGCAACGGCGTAAGGAACTCACGAACGAGCTTCTTTCTGTCATGGATGCGCAATTAGAGATAGAAGAACGACTGGCGGAGGCCACTCGTTTTTTTGAGCAGGAGAAACAGCAGGCTCCTCCTGGAGATCATTCCTGACATATCATTTTCTCCTTTTTTGGAGGGCGAATAGTTCTTAATGTAAGCATAGCCTTCAGTAGGAGAAAAATGACCCGTCTGGAGTAGGGAATGAGAGGCGACTGTAGTCCTGTTTTTGCGCGTGATGCGAAATGTCATGATGCCTATGGGGAAACGCACATCGCGTCCTTCCAGTTCAACTTTACGGTTATAAAGGAGATGCGTTTATCAAGAGTTTGGTGTGGTGACAGCAGAGGAGGCGGAGCGGTGGATTGGCTACCTTGAAGAGACTATGCGCAGCGGGCGTTTCTTCCATGCTATCAGTGGTTTATCACTTTGGGTCGCAAGCCAGGGTGAAGAGAAGGTTCACATCTGCTGTAGTGACTCGCTAAATGACAAGGAGGCTCAATCGATGACTCAGAATACCCCATCTCCTGAGGAAAACATGGCACAGCTCCGTGAGCTTGCTTTGCGTCTACTCGCACCCCCTTTTGATCCAGAGGCACGCCAGCCACAACTGCTGGTAGGGAGCCTTCCTGCTTCACTCCCATTCGATCTACCCCTTCCCGATAGCTGTCAGATAGTGGGTAGCTTCGTGCGCAATTCTGAGACCATCCAGATTGTGCTCGACACGGAGCAAACGCCGGCTGAGGTCATTGCCTTCTACACAGAGCGAATGCGGGTAACTGGCTGGTCTGAGCCTGACTTCCAACGAAGGCAGAGACAGCGCGAGAGCGGTTTTGTGCATACCTTTCACCGCCCTACACTCTTCACTACCCTCTGCAAAGGCCGGCGTGGTCCAGCCTTGATAGTCTCCGCTTTCGCAGTACAGGGCGAAGGTAGGAGAACCGAGGTCAGGTTGAACCTCGATACGAGGAGCCGTAACTCTCCCTGCGCGCAATCATCCGAAATCTTTATGGACGTGAGCGCCCATATTCCTCCTTTAGAGCCACCAGCGGGCGGACGCCAATGGGGAGGCGGTGGTGGGAGTAACTCGGAGAGCGCTAGTACTGCTGCAACCCTGGAATTGGAGAGCGATATGGTCCTTTCTCTCGTTGTAGCGCACTACGCGCGTCAGCTCGAACAGGCTGGCTGGCAGCGTACAGGTGAAGGAAGTAGCGGACCAATGGGCTGGCACACATGGGAGTTTCATGACAAGGAGAACGAACACTGGCTGGGGGTGTTTTCGATACTTCGGATACCAGGAATGGAGCGGACGTATTATTTGCAGGTGAATATTAATTGGGTTGGAAATAGGGCTCAATAAACGTTTGCATGCGATGATCATTGCAAAATACTATCACAAATCACGCGCTGCAAGTCAAAGGGCGCCACTGGCATCATGTGAGTGCGCACATACGTGCGATGGCTGCGGTCCTTACGACCTGGCTTCGTGGGCGCTCAGCGCCTATACTGGAAGGAGTGGGTGAGGTGGCATAATAGAAGGGCTGATTGGGATAAAGTTGAGTATACGAGGAGCCATTAGGTCAAGTACCCCCGGCTAAAGCGCGGGGGCTTGTTCCTGACCCCGAAGGGTCGAAACGATAGGCCCCTTGACAGCGGACCCGCTCAGGATAGGTGTACCATCCTGAGCAAGAGAAGTCACGTACTTCTCTCGAATGTTGAGCGAGGCATTGAGATCAGCGTTGAGCTGATAGCCACAGGAGCGACAGTGAAAGACAGATTGCGAACAACGATTGTTACGGGCCTGGTACCCGCACTTGGAGCAGGTTTGCGAGGTATGCCGGGGGTCAATCTTGACCACACGGATACCACGTGCCTGGGCCTTGTACTCAACAAACGAGTACAGTTGGGCAAAGCTCCAACTATGCAGACGCCGTTTGTTATCGCGCTTCTTACTCTCTTTCTTGCCACGCCCCGTCTTGGAGGTGTCCCGGATGTTCTTGAGATTTTCAAGGACGATGGTAGCCCCTGGGGGCGTATTCTGCACAAGGCGTTTGGAGAGGACGTGGTCATGATCTCTGCGTCGCCGAAACTGTTTCCCGCTCAGCTTTTTGAGGTGGCGTTTCGCCGAGCGAGTGCCTTTGGCTTGCAACTTTCTTTTCAAGCGGAAGGTGCGTCGTTCCTGTTCCTTCCATTGCTTCTCACCCAAGAACTGACGAGCAGAGGTGACAGCCGGGCGATTGAGTCCCAGGTCTACCCCTACTACGGTCGTGGTCGGAGGAAGAGCAGGCTCAGGGATGGAGACAACGATATGGAGGGTGTAACGCCCTTTGCGGAAGCACAGATCAGCGCTACACACGTGATAGCCAACATACTGCATGAGGTAAGCAGGCACCGTAAAGGGCAGTTTAATACGCCCATCTACAGTAGCGAGACTACAGGTCATGGTGTCCCACTTGACCCAGTATGAACGCTGATCATAGCGGATACAAGCCAACTCACTGTGAGGGCAACGGACAGGCTTGAAAACAGGAATGGGCTCGCCCTGCTTCTTGGCTTTCTCACCCTTTTTGGGGTATGCCTGCTCCTTCTTCACCTTCCAGGTCAGTGCGCTCTTGACGGCCTCGGTGGCCTTGACACGAGCGGCACACACCAGTTGAGCAGGAAGGTCTGGATACTGTGCTCGCAAAGGATAGTACGTGCGTTTGTGCAACTCCACACCATTGCTACAGGCCGTGGTAAAGCCCTCGTGGGCAAGCACATACGTGCGATGGCTGCGGTCCTTACGACCTGGCTTCGTGGGCGCTCAGCGCCTATACTGGAAGGAGTGGGTGAGGCGTCATAATAGAAGGGCTGATTGGGATAAAGTTGAGTATACGAGGAGCCATTAGATGAAAGTGAAGATGATCTTACCGGCTTTAACCGAGGCAATCAGCCCCTATTTTCGTCCGATCAAATATTCACTTTTCCCGCCGCTGGGCCTGGCTACGCTGGCAGGGTATCTCAATGAAGATGACCAGGTGACGCTCCAGGATGAGCATGTGGAGCAGCTTGACCTGAACGACGAGCCTGAGCTGGTGGTGATCCAGGTGTATATCACTTCTGCATACCAGGCTTACAAGCTCGCTGACCACTATCGCGCCAGGGGAGCTTATGTGGCTTTAGGGGGGTTGCATGTTACCTCCCTGCCGGATGAGGCGGCAAGGCATGCTGACTCAATTTTTCTCGGGCCTGGTGAGGATATCTGGCCAGCTTTTCTGGCCGATTACCGAGCAGGGAATCCGGCAAAGGTATACACATCGCGAGTGCGGACGCTTCTTGGCGTTCCCAGAATAAGGCGTGATCTGATCAAACGCAATCTCTACCTTGTACCCAACTCCATCGTGGTTTCGCGCGGCTGCCCGCATGTCTGTGATTTTTGCTACAAGGAGGCCTTCTTCAAAGGAGGAAAATCGTTTTATACGTTACAAGTGGACGATGCGCTTGCGGAGATTAACCGGCTGCCGGGAAGGCACCTCTACTTTCTGGACGACCACCTCTTCGGCAATCCACGTTTTGCCGGTGCGCTCTTTGATGGGATGAGAGGGATGGGACGCCTGTGGCAGGCGGCCGGTACCGTGCAAGCGGTGCTGCGGCCGGAGCTGCTGGAAAAAGCAGTGGCAAGTGGGCTGCGCAGTTTATTTGTTGGATTTGAGACGCTCAACCCTTCGAATTTGCAAGAGCAGCACAAGTATCAAAATCTCAATCGAGACTATGGCACTGCTATCCGGCGCCTTCACGATCTCGGGGTGATGGTAAACGGGAGCTTCGTTTTTGGCATGGACAATGACGACGAAACGGTCTTTGACCGCACGGTCGAATGGGCGGTCAAGCAGGGCATTGAGACGGCTACGTTTCATATTCTAACTCCATACCCTACAACGGCCCTTTACGAGCGTATGGCGCAGCAAGAGCGCCTGCTCCATAGTAACTGGGACCTGTACGATACGCGCCACGTGGTCTATCGTCCGGCAAAACTCACGCCTGAGGCCTTGGAAGCGGGTTACTGGCGCGCTTACCGGGATTTTTATCGCTGGAGCTCGATTTTCCAGGGGGCCTGGACCAAAGAAAGATGGAATGAGCGGCTGCGGCATGTGGCGTATGCCACGGGGTGGAAGAAATTTGAGCCGGCGTGGGACGTTATCATCAGGGCGAAACGAGCTTCGAGTATGTTGCCAGTTCTAGAGACAATTCTGGCAGCTTTTGGACGTCATGTATCCCAAAGGATGGGAAAGGAAATGCCACTATAAGGAAGGTGGAGGGGCGATCAACTGGCATTCCTTTGCTACAATGTATTTATAGCAATTACATGCTGAAGGTACTTTATTATTGCAATAAATGCATCTGCTTTGTTTAGAAGGGAGGGTGGCTCTAGAAGAGTAGAGCGTAAGATGAAAAGGAAGTTTTTGATTATTCTTGCTGCTGTGCTGGTTGGTGGTATATTATTGGCTGCGTGCCAGGTTCATATAGGTGGAAGTGGGCAGCCGACGGTGACTGCGACTTCGCCGGTGACACCCACGTCGTCCTCTGGGTTCCGTCCAGAAACGGTACTTGGTATAGCGGGGGATCCCCACCTTTCTTTTCCAGGCATTCCATGGGTGCGACTGGGCTACCCGACCTGTGGCTCTGGACCTGTGAATAGTCCGGTTGGTCAGATGCTGAAGAGTACGATACAGGGTTACCATAGCCAGGGCGTTCATGTCATGCTTACGTACTGTCAGAGCAGAGATAGCCTCTTTGATACGAATCGGCTCAACGATGCGGCGCTGGGAGGGGCAGATGCTGTGCAGTGTGGCAATGAGCAGATGAAGCAGAGTACTGCGACCACATATGTCACTCCGGAGAACTTTGCCAGGTTTTTTGATCTTTGCCAGAGTGCCATGCACGCGGTGCGACCCGGTATCCCTATTATTCTCGGAGCGATGGATCCGCTGGTGGTTCCCGACGATAATGCAAAATTGGCGAACCAGGTTCATTATCTCGATGCGATGCAGTCTGCTATGAACAGCTCGGTGCATCCGGGAGGCAATTGGGACTGGCACTCACAAATTTTGGGTCTGATCGATAGCTGGCATAATGGCTATCCCAGCGCGGCTATCAATAATCTCTACCAGCTTTTTACCTACTGGGCGCAGCAACTCCATGTCGGTATGCAGAGTGGCAATTTAGGTAAACACCTCTGGGTGATAGAGGGTACCGGTTGCGTGAACAGCTGCGGTATTGACACCAGCAATGCGCGTGAAGTGGCTATCTCACATATTCTGACGCTGACCACCGATGTGTTGACGACGATGAAGTATCATGTACCTTTCTTTTACTTTAGTGGCAAGGACTTCTACATTGGTCGAACGTTCTGGCCGCTAGGTATCCTCGATGTGAATGGTCATCCGAAGCCGCTGCGCCAGGATCTCCCGATGGGTGCGCGTACTCTGGAGATGACCTGCTCTTCTGGAAAGGTACGTGTGGTTGATCAAGAGCAGTTGTTGGCGAAGCTCTATGGTGGTTGTACATTGCCGGCGAATTATGTCAGTATACTGGAAAGCTGAGATGGGCAAATCAGGTGGTTTTCAGGGTTGCCAGCGTTGACCGAAAGGTCGCTTCCATTTGCTGACGACGTTGTGGCGGGAGATTTAAAACAGAGGAGCATGATATGACATGGGAGACCTATCTCGAAGAGCAGCAACTTCGCTACCAGGATGAGTTGTTACAATTCCTCAGTATTCCCAGCATTTCGGCACTGCCTGAGCATGCCGGTGATGTTCAGCGGGCAGCCGAATGGGTCGCACATCGCCTCAGAGGTGCGGGCCTGGAGGATGTACAAGTCCTGCCGACGGGTGGACACCCGGTTGTCTACGGGCAGTGGCTACATGCGCCCGGGAAGCCGACGATAATGATCTATGGTCATTTTGATACGCAGCCTGCCGACCCATTGGACCAGTGGACGAGCCCACCCTTTAAGCCAGAGGTGCGCGATGACCGGGTATACGCTCGTGGTGCATCGGACGATAAGGGCAACATGCTCACTCCTATCCTGGCCGTCGAAGCCCTGCTCAAGGCAGAGGGAGCCTTGCCCGTCAACGTGAAGTTCTTTCTGGAGGGGCAGGAGGAAATCGGGAGCCCCCAGTTGCCGACCTTGATCGCGAACCAACGGGACCTGCTGGCCTGCGACCTCGTGCTCAGCGCCGACGGGGGCCAGTACAGCGAGGATCAACCCGGGCTGCTGATTGCCTTCAAGGGCCTCACAGGTGTGCAGATTGACGTGCGAGGAGCAAGGACCGATTTGCATTCCGGTGTCTATGGCGGGGCCGTTGCCAATCCCATCCATGCCATGGTGCATCTCCTTGACTCTATGCACAGTCCCGAGGGCAAGATTCTGGTCGAGGGCTTCTACGACGCGGTTGTGCCGCTTTCGGCAGAAGACCGCGCCGACATCGCTGCTGTGCCGTTCGATGAGAAGACGTATAAAGAGGCAATCGGCGTCGATGCCCTCGTTGCCGAACCTGGTTACACGCCGCAGGAGCATCTCGCGGGACGGCCTACCCTGGAGGTGAACGGCATCTGGGGTGGTTTCCAGGGCGAGGGTATCAAGACGGTGCTCCCTAATGAGGCGCATGCCAAGATTACCTGCCGACTGGTAGCCAACCAGGATCCCGCCAACATCGTTGATCTCATTACCAGGCACGTCGAGCGCTATACGCCGCCGGGAGTGCGGACAACAGTTCGCTCACTCCCAGGTGCTGCCAGACCATACTTGATTCCTGTAAACCACTGGGGCAATCGGGTCGCCGAAGCCGTGCTTACGGAGGTATACGGCAAGGCTCCTTATTATATACGACTGGGTGGAAGCATCCCTGTCTGCGAGCTGTTCCTCGACATGCTGGGGGCCCACACCGTGAATTTTGGCTTTGCGCTCATGGATGAGCAGTTTCATGCTCCCGATGAGTTTTTCCGGCTGAGCAGCTTCAGGCGTGGGCCAGTGGCCTATGGCAAGATCCTGCACAGACTGGGGGAGAGGTGAAAGGGGAGTAGACATTTGGAGATAATACATGTCATCCTGAGCGCAGCGAAGGATCTGGCGAGATGGACGCCCAGATCCTTCGCTGCGCTCAGGATGACATGCTGGACACCGCTCGAGACGGCTCACTGGAAATCTTCTCTCCAAATGTCTACAAGGGGAGCCTTTTGCTTGACAGATCTCCTTTTCTTTCAAAAAGCCGTTCCTAGCCTTAGAAGCAATCAACGACCTGCCGGCTCGGTTCGTAATGGGATGGTAGGTTTGGTCAATGCCATTCGTCCTTGAGCAATCCAAAGTAGTGTTCGTCCCAGAAACGGCCGCGGAAGTAAAAACGCAGGCGCAGCGTTCCCTCATGGGTAAAGCCAAGCTTCCGCAACAGGCCTTTAGAGCGCTCATTGATATCGTCGGTTACCGCTTCAATGCGATGCAATCCTAGCTCAGTAAACGCAGAGGTGATAATGGCGGACATCGCTTCGGTCATAATGCCCTGCCTCCAGAAGGCGCGATTGAGCTCGTAGCCAGTTTCGGCGCGATGAAAGCCTTCATCGAAAAGATAGAATTTGAGGCGCGGAAACTGTGTGAACATTGCATCGATGGTCATTGGAAATGCTCCTTGGTGGTAGCAAGCCGTGTTGCCTGCGTTGTATCATACATGCGAAGGATGGAGACACTGTTCTTGTTGAATCTTTATGCTTGTTTGGAGATTTGCTATGCTTGCTATCAAAGATGAGATCTTTGAAGGGCTCTTCCCATTTGCCCCACATTATTACTCTCATCATGGAATGGAAATGCACTATGTAGATGAAGGAAGCGGTGAGCCTGTGGTGATGGTGCACGGCGATCCGACATGGGGGTTTCTGTATCGCAATTTTATTCCACTACTCTCTCAACGCTATCGTTGCATTGTGCCGGATCAGATGGGCATGGGTAAGTCGGCTGTGCCGCAAGAACGGTCACTGTACCGGCTCGAGCAGCATCGAGCTAATCTCGAAGCCTTGCTGCTAGACCTCAATTTGCATGATATTACGCTTGTGCTCCACGATTGGGGAGGACCTGTGGGATTCGGTTTTGCCACACGGCATCCAGAGCGGATCAAGCGCCTGGTTTTGATGAACACATGGGCTTTTGCTCCCTGGCCTGGAGGTCCATTTCCCCGCCTGTTGGAGATCATCCGTTCAGAACGAGGAGAGGCGTTTGTGTTGAAGAGGAACGGGTATCTCGAACCCGCTCTTTTGGGGACAACCTACCATAGTGAAAAGATGACAACGAGCGTTTTGGAGGCATACCGCGCCCCCTTCTCTACTCCAGAATCACGGCTTGCTATGCTATGCTGGTCACGAGATATTCCTGTGCAGGAAAGCGACGTGTCCTATGCAGAAATGAAGTACATCGAGAAGGGGCTGTCCCAGTTCAGCGAAATACCCATCCTGCTAGTATGGGGGATGCAAGACCCGGTGCTTTCCCCATCAGTGTTGCAGCGCTGGCAGCAGTTGTACCCACAGGCAGTAACGTATGAGCTCGAGGATGCAAGTCATTTTTTGCAGGAAGATGCACCGGAACGCATTGTGCAGTGTATCGAGACGTTTTTGAAAGCTAACCCGTAGGGCTCAAAAAGGGAGGCCTGAGAGAGAACCCCCTGGTGTATCACGATGTTGATTGCTTTGCTGCTCCCAGCACTGGTTTGGAGGGGATCGAGCTTGGAGCGTGGGCACGAGTGAAGCGCACGATATGGGCTCTCGCCTGCCACGCTTCAGGCAGCCGTCGTCCAAATGTTTGCCAGACGTGTATCA
>MNIY01000059.1 GCA_001919995.1 Ktedonobacter sp. 13_1_20CM_4_53_11 | reverse complement strand
AAGTAGCCTTCTCAAACCTTGAGCTAACGTATCACTGACAAATTGAAGTCCCCTTGAGGGCAGCTGGTGGAGGCAATAAAGCTTGAATATAAATGACATCATTTTCCCATTAACCTTCGGCATAACAGGCTTCTTATGCGTACTGAATATCGTATTCGTATATATCTTTCGCAGAAGACGAAAGATGGAGGAGTTATCCTACCTGCTGGTAGCTCTGCTGGAACTGGGCATCTTTCTCTTCGCACTCCTGCTGCGTATTGGGACCATACGAACCGTCCCTTTTCACCTTCCACCGCATCTGGTATTCAATCGCGCTGAAATCGGAGCAGCAATCGCCATCGGTATCGGCCTGTTCCCCGCGGGATACTGGCATCGCACCTCTGCCTCGCAACTTCGTGCCAGGATAGCCCAGGACGCAAAAGTGATTAAAGAGCGCGATGGAGGTGTGCGCGTACGCAGTAATGCCCCCGGCGAATGGATGAACTAGATTGCTAAGGGAAAGTTGACCTCTTATCCTATAATACCGGTTGTAGCGACCGATCGCAAGAACCACTTCTGCAACAGCAGGAACGCGATCAATACAGGTAAGATGATCATACTGGCGAAGGCCATGATGTCGCCCCAACGCAGGGGAGACTGGCCAAAGAAGACATCCATCCCAACCATCAGCGGTCGATATGTATCGCCACGGGTAACCAGCAGCGGCCACAGGAAGTCGCCCAGGTGGGTGAGAACCTGCCATATCGCGACGGTGGCAAAGACCGGGCGGGAAAGCGGGACGACTAACTGCCAGTAGATGCGCCACCGACTGGCTCCGTCAACGAGAGCCGCCTCCTCGTAAGCCTTCGGGATGTCAAGGAAGAACTGGTAGAAGAGGAAAACGGAGAACGCGTCGGCGATGAACGGGATGATCTGAACCTGGTAGCTGTCTATCCAGGTGGTAGAGCCACCGAACCAGGGAAACTGGTTGACCATCAGCAGGAGCGGCACGACCACCGACTCGAACGGGATGACGATCAACGCCACGATCACGACTACGATGAGCTTGCGGCCGGGGAACGGTATACGTGCAAGTGCGTAGGCGATCAGGCTGTTGACCACCAGGCCCAGCGCGACGATACAGGTGACTATCAACGCCGAGTTGAACATATAGAGACCGAAGGGGAGCCGGTGAAAGGCGTTGCTATAGTTCTGCAGCGAGATGTCGCCATATGGGATAAAGGCATTCACGGTACTCAAATCTTGCAGGAGCTGGCTCTCATTGGCTTTCAATGAAGAAACCATCATAAACACCGTTGGGAACAGAAAAAAGATCGCCAGCAGGGCCATCAAGAGGTAGTTGAGTGTCAGCCAGGCGTATTTTCGGCCAGAGGACAGAGACCTCAGCGACGCTTTTTGGAGGGGAGTGACGGAAGCTCTCACTTTTTTTTCTGTGGTAAGTGCCATCGATTACATCTCTCTTTCTTCAGTCACGACGACGCTCCGCAGGACCGGAATCACCCTCATCAGAACAACGAGAAAGAAGACCACCGCGACAGCCGAAGCATAGCCGACTCGCACGTTGTGAATGCTCTCATGCACCATATACCACACTACGGTCGCTGTTGCGTTCTCTGGGCCGCCCTGAGTCATGACCTCCACCTGCGTATAAAGTTTAAATGACAGGATAGTGGTTGCGATCAGCACGAAAATAGTGGTATTGCGCAACTGGGGGAGGGTGATGTGCCAGAACTTTTGCCAGCTTCCCGCGCCATCAACCCTGGCAGCTTCGTACAGCGACTCTGGGATCCCCTGCAACCCCACCAGATAGACGACCATCTGGAAACCGACGCCCTGCCAGATCGACAAAAGCATGATTGCCGGTAGCGCCAGTCCTGGATTACTGAGCCAGTCGTAGGGCCCCAGGTGTCCGAAGCTGATCGCCTTGATGAACTCGTTGATCAGCCCCTGGCCTGGATTGTAGAGAAATGACCAGATCACCGCCACGACCACCATGGGGGCGACTACCGGACTGAAGTAAATCGTTCGGAACACGGCAACGCCGCGGAACTTCCGGTTGATCAAGATCGCCAGGAAGAGAGCCAGGCTGGTCTGGACAGGTACCACAATCAACCCGAATAAGGAGTTNAGATTGCTATAAAGAAGGGGATGATCAGGAAGATCAGCAGCAGAATCAGAGCAGGTGCGGTATACACCCAGGCGGTATAATATTCCTTACGATGCCAGCCAGGCTTTTTAGGAGTCGCTATTGTGCTAGTCGTGGTACGTATCGGTATGCTCATAGGTTTCCTCTTGTGCATAAAATGGTGTCGAAGGCAGACGTTCCCCGACCAGGAAATGATCAGGATCAGTGATCACAAAGGTCGCCCTACTGTCTGGTTGGATAGCCCTGGTTGTCTTTGATGTCCTGGTCTATCTTTTGAACCGCTTTGTCCAGCTCCTCCTTCACATCGCTACCAGCGGCGATATTAACCACCGCCTCAGCAAAAGCAGAGGTAATAGTGGGATAGGCTGGTGTGATCGGGCGCGGCTCCGCGATACCCATTTGGAGTTGCTGTACGAACACGTGGAGCGGGCCCTTCGGCGCATACAGCTCGGACTGGGCGATAGCCGATTTGCGTGCAGGCACAGCCCCATTCGCGTTGGTCATACGCGCTATCTCATTGGGCGACAGGATGAAATTCAACACTTTCCAGGCTGCGTCAGGGGTTTTGCAGGACGAGGTGATCCCCCAGTTCCATGATCCCATGCCAGTTTTTGCACCCTTGCCCAGGTTCGGAGCTGGCAGCACAAGCAGGTTGTCTCCCACCGCCTTACGGTAATCTGGATAGACCCAGTGACCGACCCAACTCAGCGCGGACTTGCCAGACGTGAAATCGATGTCACCGGCTGGCCAGGGATTGCTGTAGCCATGCCTGAAGAGGCCCTGGAACCAGGTCATTGCAGCCACTGTGTCGGGGCCGTTCAACACCCCATTTGCCGACTGGTAGTTGCTGCGGTTAATCAGATCCCCCCCGAAGGACTCAACAAAAGGAGAGAAGCCATAGGTGAACCACTCGCCGCTAGTCTTCATCTTTAAGTCCAGCGCATACTTCACGCCCGGCACGTTCTTCAGCTTGGCCAATACATCGTTGAATTCAGTCAACGTCCAGGGGTTGTCGATAGTGGGGATGCGCACACCTGCCTCCCTCAGATACTGTTTGTTAGCGTAGATACCAAGACCGGAATCAAACTGGCCCAGGCTGTACAGGTGATGATTGTATGTGCCCTGCTTGATGATCGATGGCAGAAAGTCAGCTTTCATCTCTGGGGACACATACTTGTCGAGTGGAATGAGGTACCCGGACCAGGCGTAGTTATACAAGGTTGGACCGTCGAAATCGAGCAGGCAGGGGAGACTACGGGCCAGTGCGGCGATGTTCACCTGGTCGGTGTAGCGACCCTCGGGCAACTGCACCGCCTCGACCGTTATATCCGGGTTCCTGTCACTGAAAGCCTTGAGAGTGGCATTGAGTGCGTCACGCTCAGGTCCCTGGCCGGAGTGAAAAAATAGCTGTATCGTGGTTGGGCCACTTTTGCTGCCAAACGTCGTCGTTGAAGTTGAGCCGCAAGCCGAGAACATTATACTCAGTACTAACAATAAGGGAAAAATACGTCCCCCATGCTTCCTAGACATAATGTTCCTCCTTACCGGAGATCACTCCGAAGTAAAGATGAACCATCTTCAGCTTTTGCCGATTGACTTACCGTTCCCTGGAATGTACGCATGGTAACATACCTTCTTTCCCTCAACAACAGTGTCAGCGAGTATCAACCAGTTGAAAAGTATAGCAGGTATTACTGCCTTGAGCAATGTTTCTTCCTCGCCCTTCATTATAATCAACTTGACAGGACCAAACTCCTGATGTTATGCTTCCTATAGCAAATAGTTATATCTCATGAGCAAATAGAGAGTGTAATCAGGAAGATGAAAGCATATGACGACATTTCCAGGCGAAGCAAATACATCGGCTACAACAAATCAGGCCCTACAGCATCCTCATATGGAGGTAAGCAGCAGTAACGCGCCAGCCATTATGGCGCGCGACCTGGTTCGTGTATTCGGTCAGAAAATGGCGGTCAATCACCTGAATTTGACCGTACAACGGGGTGAGTTTTACGGCTTCCTGGGACCAAACGGCGCGGGGAAAAGCACCACGATTAAAATGATGGTCGGCTTGCTGCGCCCTACCTCCGGCTCCGTCTGGGTGGGCGGCGTCGATGTGTGGAAGGATCCCATCCGGGCACACTCCTTGATGGGCGTCCTCCCGGAGGTTCTGAATATCTATGAACGCTTGAGTGGCAGAGAATTCCTCGTCTTTGCCGGTCACATGTATGGCATTCCTGCAGGGGACATCCGGCGCAGGGCGGAAGATCTCTTGCAGGTGTTGACGCTAATCGACGACGCGGACAAGCTGATTGTCGATTATTCTGTTGGCATGCGCAAGAAGATCGCTCTCGCGGCAGCTCTTATTCACCGTCCCGAGGTCATTTTTCTGGATGAGCCCTTTGAAGGTATCGACCCCATCAGCTCGCGCGTCATTCGCGATATCTTGCGTGAACTCACGCAGCGCGGTACCACCGTCTTTTTCTCTTCTCATATCATGGAGGTTGTCGAGCGACTTTGCACGCGCGTCGGCATCATCAATCAAGGAACGCTGGTGGCGGAGGGCACGCTGCAAGAACTGCGTGAGCGCGCCAGCGGCGAGGAGAAGGATGCCACCCTGGAAGACCTCTTTCTTACTATTGTTGGCGCTCGCAGCGAGCACCAGAATCTGAGCTGGTTAGAGTAGCGAGCAAAGGGGGAAAAATATGCTGGTCATTCATCCTGATAAAATACGCTGGCTTTTCTGGCTGCGCTGGAAGCTCTTCCTGCGCGGCTTTACTCGCGAAAAATCGCGTATTATCTCGACCATTTTTATGGTCGTCTTTGGATTCCCCCTTTTCGCAGGAATTGCCCTTGTCACCTACATCGCCTATCGCTTCCTTCCAGCTCCGGCCAACGCGGAAATATTGTTTCTGGTGCTGACGGTCGTCTACCTGTTGTGGATGGCGCTGCCATTGCTCGAATTTACCGTCAACGAAGGCCTGGATGTCTCCAAGTTGCTGCTCTTCCCCCTTACTCGTTCTGAACTGATGGTCAGCCTGCTCTTCTCAACCCTGCTGGACATCCCCATGCTTGGGCTTATCCTGGTCTTCATCGCAGTCGTGGCAGGTTGGGCAAGTTCACTGCCCGTCGCTCTGCTCACCCTTGTGGCCGTGCTCATCTTTTATATGCAGGTTGTAGGTATAAGTCAGCTGGTACTGGCCGCATTGATGAGCACCTTACAGAGCCGTCGTTTCCGCGACCTGAGTATCATCCTGATCGCGCTCTTTTCCATGTCGTGCTACCTCATCCAGCAGCTACTGTTGCGCGGAATAGGCACAGGCGATTTTGTGACAAATATAGAGCGAGCAAGATTCTCGCTTTACCTGCAGTGGACACCTCCAGGCATGACGGCCAGCGCCATTCAACAGGCCTCGCTGGGCAACTGGGGAGCAAGTTTCGCCTGGTTGGGCGTTTCACTGGTCACTGCCGTCCTTGTACTCTACCTGTGGGCGCGTGTCCTCGAACGGAGCCTGAGCACACCGGAAGTTGGTGGCGCTGTGCGTGTCCGCCAGCGTAAAGCCTCCAGGGCAGCAGCGGTTGAAGCCGCAGCCGTAGCCACTGCCACGCGTCCCCGGGTAGCCGGTGGAGGCATCCTGGAGCACAGTGGCTTCACGCAGGTCTTTATTATCGCCATCAAAGAGTGGAAGTACTTCTGGCGCGATCCTCAGTTGAAGGCCATGCTGCTGTCATCGCTCTACATCGTCATCATCTTTCTGGTTGGACCGTTCCTGAATCCAGGCGACTCTTTTAACAGCCTGGGCTTCCTTTCGTTTTCTGCCCCGCTCGCTGTCTTTTTCTCTGTCTTTACCCTCTCGTACAACACACTCGGCATGGAGAGGCAAAGCCTGACAACGCTTTTTTTATTCCCGGTTAAGCCGCTTCGTATACTCCTCGGGAAAAATCTAGCGGTGGCAGTTATTGGCATCGTAGAATTGCTCATACTCTCGCTGGCGAGCGCTGCGCTATCGCACGGTTGGCCTCTTGTACTGCCCGTTCTGGCTATGGGCCTGGCCGGTATTGGAGTAGTCATCGGCTGTGGCAACGTATCTTCGGTCTTTCTGCCACAGCGCATGCGCCAGATGCAGCGCGGCTTTCAGGCCACGGGCTCCTCGAGTGGTAATGCTGGATGCATCCGTGGACTGATGTCGTTCCTGATGTTAGGGGTGTCACTGGTGGTATTGTCTCCCGTCATAGTGGCGTTGTTCTTCCCCCTGTACTTTCACATCCGCTGGGTCTGGGTCTTCTCGATTCCTGCCGCCCTGCTCTACGGTATCGTCTTTCACCAGCTGGTGACCTGGCTGGTTGCGCCCCGCATGCTTGCCAGAGCCCCAGAAATCTTAGAGATTACTACAAGAGAGTGAGTCATCTTCTTAACATAACAAATGAATATGCACGTTTGTCGGCGCCGACAAACGTGCATATTCATTTATTACTTTTTATCCTTAATCCCACTGGCCTTGCCACCGGCGCGACTATATCTCCTGAAGATCAGGAGAGGCACGATGAAGAGCGCAATCACGAAGACATAGGCCAGGACGTTGATGACCGTGCCCCACACGGCTGTCTGCTCTGGAGTGGTGCCAACCACTGGCGGGTAGAGGCCGGTAACAATAAAGTGCGGGTTCCCACCGACGAAGATCGTATTGACGATTTGCTTCCCGGGCACATCGAGCATAGCGACATTCCCCCCGCTCAACGCAACGAAGCCCAGTTGCCCGTCGCTGGTGATCGCCACCGACTGCGGTGCAACGCCGAGATGATAGGTATGATTTGGCTCAGGTGGCACCGGATTGCCGCCCGAACTAAGGGGAGTGAGTACAATAAGCTGCTTGTGCAGCTGGTCAGGTACGTACACATCTCCGGTGATCGCATCGTAATCCATCGGGCCGTATTTCCCACCGCTGATCAGCGGAAAGACCTTGTGAGAGAAGATATCTATGGCGTCAACTGCTCCCGAGCGGGTGGTGACGTACGCCATCGTCCCCAGAGGAATGCTGAGGTACTGCGGCCCACCAGGGATGGGGACAGTGCCGAGCTGCTTACCTGTCGCATCAAAGATGGTCACCGCGTCCGTACCCGAGGCCCAGATCTGGCTGCTGCTCCCAGATGAGCCTGAACTGATGGCAGCCACCGCCAACCCGTAGACCGGGCTGCCTGTCTGTAAGGTACGTTTGATCGCGCAGTTGGTGGAGTCGATCGCTCTCACACTATCATCTCCGTTGTCGGCTGCATAGAGCACATTCGCGTTTGGGGTTGGATCTAGAGCCAGGAGTGATGGCTGACCGGGCAAGTTTACGCTGCAAATAATGGCACCTGTCTTCGCGGCCAGCATGATCATTCGACCCAGCGCCGGTTGGGCAACATAGAGAAATCGTCCATCCAGGCTGAGCATGACTGAGTGTGGATCGCCGCCAACTGTAAAAGTACCGGTGACTTTTTGTTGTGCGATATCAATTATGCT
>MNIY01000073.1:13491-18244 GCA_001919995.1 Ktedonobacter sp. 13_1_20CM_4_53_11 | reverse complement strand
TGCTACGTGCTATTATAGCCCAATATAACCAATCCTCTGTTAAGAACTGACGTAGGCTTAGTCTATGGATGATGTTGTACCCAGCGCACTGCAACGCTTGCGAGCCGCGGATATTATCCGTATGGCGGGGCTGGCAGTGGCGTCGATGGGGCAAGAGTATTGCCGTATAGGTGCCGTGCGTGCAACAATGCGTCGAGGAGCGAAACTTCTTGGCATTGTTGATACGTCTCATTTGGGTGATGTTTCACTGCCAGGCGCAAGAGGCACAGCAGCGGCCGATCAAGGACCGGTTGAGCAGCGCCGTTGCAGCGTTGAGGTTGAGATACAGAGCTCCAGTACCTGGCACGCCAGTTGTACCTGTAGTCCTAATACTGTCGCAATGTGCCGGCATGCAGCAGCTCTCCTCTATCAATGGCTAGTGCATCCCAATACATTTGTCGCTCCATCTTCTTCCGACTTCCGGACTTCCAGCAGGACAGCGCCTGCTAAACGTGAAGGAGGCAATCAAGCGACAGGGGGACAGAGTAGGGCCCTGCAATCTGCGCGCCAGGGAGGGCAAGTTGCCTACACAGTGAAAATGCGTGGCCCTACTCCCTCTGCTAACCTGGTGGATATATTGTCCCAAAACGGTCTCAGTGAACTGCGCAGCATTGCTCGAGAGTACGATATCGCGACGGGGGGACAACATAAGCAACAACTCGTCGAGGCCATCGCGGGGGCGCTTAGACAACCAGAGTTGGTGCGCAGAAGCGCGAGCACACTGGAGAAACCACAGCGGCAGTTATTGGCGACGCTTACGCTTGCGGGCGGCTCACTGAGTGACGAGGACCTGCGCAGCCTGTATGAGCGTTTTTCATTTGGGCCAGCCGATTCACTACAGGGTATTCTGCTGTCATTACAGAGCAAGGGACTGCTGTTTCGCACCAGCCTCAATAGTTCTCCACAGCAGCGAATCGGACTGAGCGGCATGTTGTATGATGTGGGTTGGTATGTACCGGCCGAAGTGCAGGCGGTACTGCGTGTATCCGTGCCGATCACCCCCTTCGATGTAGAGAAGAAAGCCGACGGGGGCGATGGAGTTGCTGACCACATACAGATACAGCAGGTAGAAGCCTATAGCCTGTTAGCGGACCTGCTGCTGGTAGCGCGTGCGCTGGATGGCTACCGGATGGAGCACTATGATGAGAGGGATGAGCGCGCTGGCGGTATGCGCGGTATGAACACGCTGGCTACGTTGCGCTCATTCAGCGCGGGGGCTCACGATGAGACGACGTTGGTAGCGCCTCCGGGTGGTTTACCTTCGGCAACGGCGTTAGAACGATTACAATCAGACGTTCCACGAACAGCTCAGTTTCTGCGCTTTGCATTTCGTTTATTGCGGTTAGCAGATTTACTGCATAAAGATGATGGAGGCATGCCAGGAAGCCTGCGCCTCCTTCCCAATGCAGCCAGGTTGCTGCTTGGTCCGGCAAGTGCCGAGGTGGCTCGCGACCTGTTCGAATTGTGGCTTACTCACGCAGGCTACGAGGAATTGTTTGATCTCCAGGAAGAAGGCCTGCAGCTGAAATGTCGTACTACACCGTTGAACAACCCTATACTGAGGCCAGGAGAGTTGGAGGCTGAAAATAGCGAGGCGCGGCAGTTGCTGGTCGCGCTGGTGGCACAGGCTCCATTGAATCAATGGGTCAGCTTTTCTGCCTTCGCACGTTTCATCTACAGGCTGAATCCGACTTTTTTACAGAAGCGACAACGACTCTTCCCTTCGCCTCACTGGTGGCTGGAGCAGGAAGAGGGACGGCCGCTGCAGCCAGCACAGATGGGCGATTGGATGCGCGCGGAGGGGCACTACCTGGCACGACTGCTGCGGGGGCCGCTGCACTGGTGGGGTATCAGTGACCTGGCTTTGTCAGGCGATGGTCGTTTACTGGCCTTTCGCTTAACGCCAGTGGCCGGCTTATTATTGAACGGTGTAGAGCCAGTTGAGCAAGAGGTTGAAGAGGCGCAAGAACGCGCGCCTGTGCTGGACGTGTTGGAGACAGGTGAGTTATTGGTCGAGTCGCGTACTGACTCGTGGCCGCTGATCGAGTTGATAGAGGATTTCGCGGAAGTAGCCGGCGTCCGCGGTGGCCGGTTGTGTTACCGGTTAGCTCCTGGATCGTTAGCCGAGGCACTGGGCCGGGGGCAGCAGCCAGGCAATTTGCTGAAGTTACTGCGGAAGATCGAGAAAGATGAAGAGCATAGTAATAGCCCGCTGTCGTGTTTACTCGCGCAACTTGAGGGCTGGATTGCGAGCTATGGGCGTATCCGGCTCTATACAGGCGTCTCAATGGTAGAGGTGGCGGATAACCTGGTGATGCGGGAACTCTCGGCAACAACGTCGCTGGAGGAGCAGATAGTAAAGTCAATTACGCCGACGCTGATGATTCTCACAAAACAGGGTATGGAGCGTATTGTCGAAGATCTCAAGCGACGCGGACAGAGTCCACTGTTGCATGAAGAGGATTATCATGGAACAAAGTGATCTCGACCTGCTCCATACGGTCCCCCCTTATCACTTACAATCGCTGGTAAAATTACGACATATGCCAATTGCCTCAAAAGGACAGGATAGCGTTACTCCCGCAAAAACCTCGGTTTCCACTACCACTATACCCGATATTGCCCGGTACCTTTTTGAAGATGCGTCTATCCACGAGGCGATACGTGGTCTGAATGAAACGGAGGGGTTGATCCTGCGCGAGTTGGTGGCGTGCGGTGGTAGAGCGAATAGCCGCGATCTTGCCTTGTATTTTGCCATCGGTGGAGTGGCCCATGCTGCCAGTGGAGCAGGGGGAGAGCTGTCTGCCATTACCGAACAGAGCGGTGGGCTTTATCCAACGCCTCATCCTCACGGACCTTTTGAACAGTCACTGCGCCGCCTGTTGCTGCTCGGTTTAGTATTTTGGGGGAAGCAGACGAATTTCGCGGGGCGGGACTATACAAGCGGTATCTACGATGGTGTGCTGATCGTGCCACGTGCGGTGAGGGATGTGGTAAACGAGGTCGTTAAGAAAGAGCGAAACGAGAAGGCAGGGCAAAAAGTAGCGCAGCAGGAAGAGATAGGAGAAGGCATACGCGCTTTTCAGCGAATGCTTTACCTGTACTGGTCACTGGTGGCATCGATGCGAGAGGGATTGCAGCTGGTGAACAGCGGATTACTCTCCCGCGCCGCACTCCGGCAGGTTATGGAGCTGCTGGTGCAGAATGGGAATATGGAGCAGATACGGACGGAGCAGGATGTGCCACGCTTGCTGTTTCTACGCCTTCTTTTGATGAAGTTGGGCCTGTTGCAGGAGCGGCAAGGTAGCCTGCAAGCTTTGCCGGCGGACGAATTCTTTTCGTTGCCGTTGTTAGAGCGTGCACGCCGCTGTTATCGCTTATGGTTGGAGAGCCCTTTCTGGAATGAGTTGCTCTATTTGCCGGAAGTCATTGTTCGACCCGGGCCGAATCCGCTTGACCCTGCGCATGAAGAAGTTGTACGCGCGCGAAAGGTGCTGATGGAGAGGATAATGGATGAGCGAGCGGAGACATGGCAGGGAATATCATCGTTTATTGCACTCACAAAGTTGTATGCGCCTTATCTCCTTTTCCCGCGCCAGTATGGGGCTCGTGCGGACCGCTATTCTGTAGGAAGTAACCCATATGGCTGGGATTTTCGCTTGCGACGGGGCTGGTTGACGCATCGCGAGGGTTGGCACCAGGTAGAGGGGGGCTTTATCGGTGCGGTAATGTTGGGGCCTTTGCAGTGGTTAGGGCTGGTAGATATAAAAAATGAGGGGAATACGCCTGCCTTTCGCCTGGCACAGGGCGCCTCGTTGGTCACCGGTGATGCTCCATATACTATCGAGGAGGTTCCATGGGGACGTTTGATTGTGCAGCCAAACTTTGAGCTGGTAGCGCTGGCTCCCGTCTCCGAGGCTTTATTGATCAAGCTGGATCGTTTTGCGGAACGCCTGGGCCTGGAACATATCGCGCAGTATCGCATAACGAAGGCGAGTGTCACGAGAGCCATCCAGATGGGAATGCACGCGGAGACAATTCAGCAGGTGTTGGAGGAGGCCACCGGGCCGGGAGTGGAGATACCGCAAAATGTGCAGTATTCGCTGGTGGAGTGGGAGCGACAGGCGCGGCGAATTGAACTGTGGCAGGGGGCAATACTGCTCGAAGTTGACGAAGCCGGGCTGCTCGATGAACTGTTGACGAACGAGGAGACGCGAGGTTTGTTGGGCCGCCGTCTCTCTCCAGTGCTGGTGATGGTTGCTGCCAATCAATTGGAAGCGTTACAGGAAGTTTTCTGGCGGCGAAGTTACTTGCCGGCACTGACAGGCACACCCATACAGGATAACTTACTAGATAGTGGGCATTTGACAGCGCGCGAACCGCAATGGCGCCTGCACGATGATGGGTTGTTGCAGCCCCTCTATGCCGTAACTGATCTCTATCTCAACGCAGAGGTTGAACGGATCAGCGCGCAGGACGAACAGACGAGCTGGCGCAAGATAACCCCTGCACTGATTGAGCAGGCATGCGGCAATGGTGTGACACTGGAGGCGATCATTCGCTTTTTACAGCACTATTGCGAAGGTGGCATACCTTCCTCGTTGCTCATCCGGCTCAAATTGTGGGGCGGTGGATACGGGGAGCAGCCCACTATTCGGGTTGAGCAAGCGCCAATGCTGCATCTATCGGCGAAGATATTGCAAGATCTGCAGAC
>MNIY01000073.1:0-13485 GCA_001919995.1 Ktedonobacter sp. 13_1_20CM_4_53_11 | reverse complement strand
GAGGTGGAGTTATAGGCTTAAAAAGCGGTTGACAAATTGGCATGTGTATGATATCTTAAATCATGCAAATGGAAGATCGCTTTCATATGATGCGGGAGTGGCTCAGTGGTAGAGCATCTCCTTGCCAAGGAGAAAGTCGCGGGTTCGATCCCCGTCTCCCGCTCCCTTTCCTGTGTAGAATGTGGCACGGCGACGTCGCCAAGTGGTAAGGCACGGCTCTGCAAAAGCTGCACCAGCGGTTCGAATCCGCTCGTCGCCTCCCTTTTCAAGAAACGTGATTGTCTAGATCACGTTTTTTTCTTTCTTCATACGTATCAGGACACTACCTACTATGCGACAGCAACATAGCTACCCCGTTGAAGCCATCGTGTTGAAGCGCACCGATCTAGGCGAAGCTGATCGCGTCCTGACCTTGCTCACTCCCAACAAGGGCAAATTTCATGCCATTGCCAAGGGCATTCGTCGTCCCATCAGTAAGAAAGCGGGACATTTGGAGCTCTTAAGCCATAGTCAACTGCAGGTGGCGTTAGGCCGCAACCTGGATATTATTACCCAGGCGGAGGTGCGCGAGAATTTTCTCGCGCTGCGCAACGACCTGTGGCATATGACCTGTGGTCTTTACCTGGCCGAACTGGTGGATCGCTTTGTCGAAGATGATACAAAGCACCCGGAGGTCTACGCCCTGATGCTGGAGATGCTGCGAGGTATTGAAGAGGATGTGATCGATCTGCAGCAGCGTAAGGAGAAAGGCAAGGAACTGGTGGGATATGAGCACGCACGTACAACGCTACTTCTACGCTATTTTGAAATACACCTGCTCTCTTTAATTGGCTATGAGCCAGCGTTCCGTCATTGCGCGCAGTGTGCGAGCGAATTGCAGCCGGTGGAGAATGGCTTTACGCCGTCGCTGGGAGGAGCGTTGTGCCCACAATGTTCTCGCTTCTGGGCGCGTCCGCTATCGATGAATGCGCTCAAGGTTTTGCGGCTGCTGCAACGGAGTAAGTGGAGCGAGGTGCCACGCCTGCGACTGGAAAATGCACTGCAGTTGGAGTTGGAGGTGACGATGCATGGTCTGCTGCGTTTCCACCTGGAGCGTGATTTGAAGTCGTGGAGTTTCCTGGAGATGTTGAGTTCGCGGCAATAGTTT
Organism: Ktedonobacter sp. 13_1_20CM_4_53_11; assembly: GCA_001919995.1. The sequence goes on along the minus strand of MNIY01000073.1, from coordinate 12,338 downwards.
TCCTCTTCCATCTTGCGGCAAACTATGGTATGGTGTGGATTGTATTTCGTCTCTACCACGCCGTCTATAATTGACCCCCTGACTTGGAGGTGGACATGAGTGACATCGCCCCATCCGCCAGCGCTGGCCTGGGAGTTAACAAGAAAAGTGCCGGTCGCTATGCAGCTTACGTTTTCTGGATAATGTTCGGCATCAACTTGCTCAACTACCTGGACCGCTACGTGTTTACCGGAGCCGCCAATATCATAGCAAAGGAGCTTGGGCTGGGTATCGACCAGGTAGGTTTTCTTGCCACTGCTTTTGTTTTCGTTTACGCGGTGGGCACGTTGCCGCTGGGTATCTGGGCAGATCGCTGGAACCGCAAGAACATCGTGGCGATCTGTGTTACCATCTGGAGCCTGGCAACGGCGTTTACCGCTATCGCGAGTAGCTTTTGGTGGCTTTTTATTTCGCGCATGGTGCTGGGGATAGGTGAGGCCGGCTATTATCCTGCTGGTACAGCCTTGTTGAGCGACTACTTCAGCCGCACGAAGCGGGCGCAGGTGATGAGCCGTTGGACGGCAGGATCGCTGATTGGTTTGATGATCGGCTTTATCGCGGGTGGCGTTGTGGCCGGCCTTGGCTACGGCATGTGGAGACTTGCCTTCCTCTTTACCGGTATTCCGGGGCTAGTGCTGGCCTTTCTTGCCTACCGTCTGCGCGAACCGAGGCGTAACCAGGCGGATGAAGAGGCGATAGAACTGGATCCACAATCCGCCGTCAACGAAGTGGAGGTGGTGGATGCTCCGCACGCGACCGCGGTGCCGAGGAATGTGTTCAAGCAGTTTGGCAGGTTGTTTCAGATCAGAACGCTAGTGGTATTGATTGTGATGCAGACCTTCGCCTTCTTCTCATTGGGGGCGGCAGTAGTTTACTTACCCATTTATCTGCAGCAGAAAGATACGCTTGGTTTGAGTTCTGGTGTGGCCAGTATTCTTGCCGGGGGCGTAGTGGTCATCGCAGGTATCGTGGGTTTGCTGGTCGGCGGTTACATGTCGGATGCTCTTAACCGGCGTTATGCTGGCGCCCGCGTGCTGGTATGCGGCATTGGCTTCTTGCTTTGCGCGCCTGCTTTTGCCCTCTCCGTCACCATTCATAACGTAGCAATCTTCATCGCATGCTTTTTTATCACCGCCATGCTGATCAATGTTTACAATGGTCCCAGTACGGCGGCGACGCAGGATGTGGTGCCTTCAGTTTTACGTGCATCCGCGGTAGCATTATCGCTGCTGCTTGCGCACCTGCTGGGCGATGCTTTCGCTCCCTCGTTGATAGGCGTGCTCGCCAAAATCTTTGACCCGACGCACGGGGGACACTTCGCGATGAATAGGGCGGGTGGGGATTTGAGTTTGGCGCTGCTGATTACCTGTGTACCGACGCTGATAGTTGCAGGGCTTGTTGGCATCTTTGGCGCGCGCTGGATGAAGAATGATATCGCGGCGGCACAATTGGCTGACAAAGCGAGTAAGGGATTGCAGGCGTCGTAGGAACCAGGGCGACCGCCCTGGGAAAGGCTTCTATTTACAGGGAGGAGAGTGAGACTTGATCCATTTTTACGAACTGGCTTCTATGAGCGCCGCGGAACGTACAAGGTTGCTGCGACGGGCAGAGATGCAAATCGATGAGTGGAGCGAGCGGGCGCGACCAATTTTACAGGAAGTGCGACAGCGAGGGGATGAAGCGCTGTTGGAATTCACGGAACGATTTGACCGGGTGAAGCTGACACCTGATCGTTTGCGTGTGAGTCGCGCTGAGATTGAACATGCTCACCAGGTGCTGGATACGGCAGTGCGAGAAGCTATCGAAGAGGCTATTGGCAATGTGCGCGCGTTTCATACACGACAGATGCCGCATGAAGTGTGGTTTACAGAGGTGGCGCCTGGCGTTATGGCGGGAGAAAAGATTACGCCGATTAGCAGTGTAGGGCTCTACGTGCCGCGTGGAAAGGGAGCATTTCCTTCGGTGATGTATATGCTGGCTACACCTGCCAGTATCGCGGGGGTACCGAGGATTGTTGTCTGTACACCACCTGGACCCGGTGGAGAAGTGGACCCGGCTACGCTGGTGGCCGCTGACCTGTGTGGAGTCCATGAAATATATCGTATCGGCGGCGCGCAGGCGATGGCTGCGCTGGCCTATGGAACAGACAGTATTCGTCGCGTGCCTAAGATTACAGGGCCTGGTAGTGGCATTGTGACCGCCGCGAAGCGCTTGCTCTATGGAACGGTGGATATCGGGCTGCCAGCGGGTCCCAGCGAGTCTATAACGCTGGCCGATGACTCTGCCGACCCGGAGTTGGTAGCGCGCGATTTGCTGATTGAAGCTGAGCATGGTCCCGATTCTTCCAGTCTGCTTGTTACGGATAGTCACTCTCTGGTGGAGGCGGTGCTGGCGCTGCTGCCCGGTAAGATGGCGGCACTGCCAGAATGGCGACAGAATTTTTGTCGCAACGTTTTTGAAGGGTCACAGGGTACTGGTGGGATTGTGCTGGCGGCAGATATGCGCGCAGCTGTAGATTTTGTCAACGAGTATGCCCCGGAACACGTGGAGGTGCAGGTACGCGAACCGTTCGCGCTCCTACCGCAGATCAAGAATGCCGGTGAAATACTGATTGGGCGCTACACGCCGTTCTGTACCGGGAATTATTGTGTCGGTACAAATGCTGTACTGCCCACAGGTGGTTTCGCGCATACATACTCATGTACATCGGTGTACGATTTTCTGAAGCGTACGGGAATTGCCTACCTCACAGAGGAGGGGTATGCTTCGCTGAGTGAGACGACGCGCCGCCTGGCAGACTTTGAGGGATTTCCGGCACACGCCAACGCCGTGACCGAGCGCCCAGTGTAGCACCGAGGATGGTGAGAAGCATCAGTATCACGGTGATGGTTATTGCCTCTCGCAATAGCAAGATGGCCTGGTGGATCGCGGCTGCCTGGTGAAAGTTCGGGGCATTTTTCAGGGGGAGATCGGGCGAGTCGCTGATCTCGACGACCGCATCGCTGTCCTCGGTAGAGACATAGATACGGCGCAGCGCAGGATCGGCCTCCACCCCATCGGGAGCGCGTCCGACTTGTAAGGTGCCCAGGACTGCGAAAGATTGCCCGTCGATAACCGTGATCGTGGTGCCAGAGTTCACATCATTGAAAGCTGTATCATTGTGTCCTTCGTCGGCCACGTAGATGCGGCCCGTAGCTGTGTTGAAGGCAACGCCTTCAGGATATGGAGAGACGGGAACGCGCGCGATAACCTTATTTGTGTGGCCGTCGATGACGTCCAGTTCCTGGCCTGTTGAGCAGACGACATAGACATGGCCGCTGGCCTCATCCACGCGTATGGGTTGCACCGGCACAGCTGCGACCGGAATCGTTGCCAGGATATGATTGCTGTTTTCATCGATGACGGTAACGGTGTTGGAGGCTATATCGCCAATGTAGAGTCGCCCCAGGCGGCTGTTCACACCAAGGGCCTGGGGATGCGAACCAACTTTGAGAGTTGAGGATAACGCGCTGATGTTTCCCGCGGGGGAGGTTCTTAGTGAGAAGATATCGATGATGCCAGAGTTACTACTCGATACATAGGCCCGCTGGCGTTTTGTATCGAAGGCCAGGCCATCATCGCCAGGGGTTGTGTCGGTTGAGAAGAGCGTTTTGCCGCTCGCTCCATCTAAAACGGCTAAGTATCCCGTTCTACCGTTTCTTGAGGTACCCGTTGCATACACATGATGATTTGTACTATCCACCTGAACATCTGTGGTTGAATCCCCGATCGGGACTTTCCAACGCACATTGCCGCGAACGGGGTCAAAGCCAACGACGAGGCTGGGAAACTCGTAGGCGATATAGACCAAATGTGTGCTTGTGTCTACAGCAATGCCTTCTGGACGCTGGCCCGCGTGGAGCACTGCGATGATAGGGAAGCCACCATCGGCGTGCGCGGGAGATGCGTAAAGAAGGAGTGAGAGGAGCGGAGCAAGCAAGAGAAAGAAGGGGGCGAAATAGCGCGATCCCAGGTGCTTCCTATAGCCGTATGTTGACATCCTTGCTTGCTCCTGCTGGTATGGGCCTCTTTATAATAACTCTTGTAGTAATGCTACCACAGATACCAGGAGATGTGGGGAGGGTGCTACGAACTCGTCCTTTGGACAGTGTCAATAAGTGGTATTTGTCATAGAGTGATAGCAAGAAGGCTCATATTGAGGATGAGAAAGCGAGAAAATCAGGAGCATAAGAGGAAAGGAGCAAGCGAGATGGAAAATTGGATTTGTACGACGTGTGGTACGCAGTTTGCGGAGAGCAAGGAGCAGCCGCGCGAGTGCCCTATCTGTCTTGACCAGCGCCAGTATGTGGGATACGAGGGGCAGAAATGGACGACGCAATCTACGTTGCGTGAGGAAGGTTTTCGCAATACGGTGAAAGAGCACGAGGCGGGGCTGACGGGCATAGGCTCGACGCCTACCTTTGCAATCGGGCAACGCGCGCTACTGGTGCAGACGGAGCAGGGAAATATACTCTGGGATTGTATCAGTTTGCTGGACAAGGAGACCGTCGAAACGGTGGAGCGGCTGGGAGGTCTGAAGGGGATTGCTATTTCTCACCCTCATTATTACAGTTCAATGGTGGATTGGACTGAACAGTTCAATGTGCCTGTTTACCTGCACGAAGCGGATAGGCAATGGGTGATGAGGCCGAGCGAACGGATCACGTTCTGGTCGGGTGAGACGCTCTCCCTGCAGGATGATGTGACCTTGATACGGCTGGGAGGACATTTCGCGGGTGGAACTGTCTTGCACTGGGCGAGTGGCGCGGAGTCTCAGGGACTTTTGCTTTCGGGAGACATTATCCAGGTCGTGGCTGACCGCCGCTGGGTCAGCTTTATGTATAGCTATCCGAACCTGATCCCCTTACCCGCCGCGGAGGTGGCGAGGATGCGTGACGTTGTGGCTCGCTACAATTTCGAGAGACTGTATGGCGCATGGTTTGCTACTATTGTTGGCAGGGATGCTAAAAATGCGGTGTTGAGGTCAGCAGATAGGTATATACATGCTCTGGGACTGTGATTTAGCTCATTGTTCAATTTTTTACGGATATGTTATAATGCGCCCAACATAAGAAATAAAGGAACAAAAGGATTGAAAGTTTCCTTGGACTCCAAAGAGGATTAGGAACTATTTCATTCTATATGACGGCGGAGTTCAGGCAGTATCAAGAGCGGTGTAATATATGTCGAGCAATTATTCGTCTGACCCTAATAATGCAGCGTCTATAAGTAATCCCTCAACGCCCCAATCTGATAAAGCGGTATCTTCAGTAGCTCCGCAACCTTTTTCAGTATCGAACTCTTTTTCGGCGGAGCCTGACAGCCCTGGTTCAGGTGGCGGAATGAGCAGCGGGAATCTGCGCCGACTCGCAGCCGGCACCATGCTCTCGGGGGGAAGGTACAGGATCGAGAAACCGGTGGCCTCCGGCGGTATGGGGGCAGTGTATCGCGCGATAGATACACGTTTCAACCGACCCTGTGCAGTGAAGGAGATGTTGGACGAATTTCAAAGCGAGACCGAGCGGACGCAGGCGGTCGAGTGGTTTGGACGCGAGGCCACGATGCTACTTGACCTCAATCATCCCTGCATCCCGCGCGTGCGCGACTTCTTTGTCGAGGGTGGGAAGCACTACCTGGTGATGGATTTTATCGAAGGCCGGACCCTGGGCGATATCCTGGAGAAGGAAGGGAACGTGCTGGGGGTCAATGGGGCGCGGGGGGTGACCGAGGTGCGAGCACGTAGCTGGGGGCAGCAAATCTGTAGCGTGCTGGGCTACCTGCATCGCCAGGCGCCGCCGATTATCTTCCGCGATCTCAAACCCTCCAATATTATGGTCACCGAGCGAGACGAGGTGAAGTTGATCGATTTTGGCATTGCGCGCACCTTCCAGGCGCAGCGTCAATCCACGATTATTATGACGATCGGCTACGCGCCACCGGAGCAGTTACACGGGATGCCGGAGCCACGCAGCGATATTTATGCGTTAGGAGCCACGCTGCATCGCATCCTGACCCATCACGACGCGGCCAACAATAAACCGAGTATTTTCGCCTTCCCACTGGTTCGCACATTGCGACCGGATATTTCAATGGCCTTTGAGCAAGTGATCATGAGGGCATTGGCACCTGGCGTCGAGCAGCGCTGGATCAATGCCAGCGAGATGGAAAAGGCCATCATCAACCTGCCGCCGATTAGCGTTGTCCCGCCAACTGGAGCGATTCCACAGCTGGGCCAGTCGCGCCTGGCCAACCCGCAGACACCCAGTAATAGCGTTACGCCGAGTAATCCATCGCGGCATTCGACGACTGGTCCCGGTGGGGGGTATATCATCTCAGCGCTGGGCTTTATCAACACGAACCGGATCGAAGAAGCATACGCAGCCATTCAACAGGCGTATGTGCTGGAACCGAATAACTCGCTGGTACACAGGACATTTGGGCAGGTCTTTGCCCGGCGCAAGCCTCCTGAAATCGAGCGAGCGATGCAAGCATACAATCGCTCCCTGCAACTTAATTCAAACGATGCGGAGACGCATAAACTCGTAGGGGATGTTGCGCTTTTTCTGAGGCGGCTGCCACTGCAGGCTATCCCCGCCTATACGCAGTCGCTGCGCTTGAATCCCAACGATGTCGATTCCCACCAGCGTTTAGCCCAGTGTTACGAGGATACGAACCAACTTGAGCCTGCATTACGTGAATATCAAGAAGCGGCACGTTTTGCGCCAAAACAGCCCCTCCTACACCAGAAGGTAGGACAACTGGCCTGGCGTTTGAACCAGTTTCCGATAGCGGAACGGGCCTTTGTGACGGTGTTGACGCTCAACCCGGCTGATCACCAGACACGTTTCCTATTAAGCCAGGTCTACGAAAATGAAGGGAAATTGATCGATGCCGAACGCGAGTGCGCCTATGTCGCGCCAATGATTCCGGCGGCACAGCAGGTGCTATTACGTATACGGAGCCGATTAGGGAGATGAGAAGAAACCATCTTAGTTATGGTGACCCGGCAAATTACAGTAACCCGGCACGGGAGAACAAACTAATGAGTACGTATCGCTTGAAATTTATGTCGCGGAGGGGCTCTGGATTCTTCGTACTGTCTCTTGTCGTTGGGGTGCTTGTCGCCCAATGGTTGATGTGGCCTGTTGTCGCTTTTGCGGCGACAGCAAATAGTAGTGATGGTGGCTATCAATTTGGCAAGGCGCAGGGGTTGGACAGAGCGAGCGTCTCCGTGGTGCGCCTGGTCGCCGGGTACAACGCGGTGCCAGCGGTAGCAGGGTGTGCCAGCTCTGTCACAGGTCTTGGTGTGCTGGTAGGAAGCTGGGCAACGACTCCTGCGAGCAAGGATTTCACCAACTGGGTGCTCACTGACGGATCGCTTGTCGATCCAGGTGGCATCTCGTGTGGGGTAAGGAGACCGATGGAGCAGCTCAGCAGTATCCAGATCTACGCGAACAACGCGTATACCTCGAGTGCAAATGGGCTTGTCTTGAAATCCCTGCAATGCCATGGAAACGCCTGTTCCGATGGCGCCACGATGCAAGTGCTTCTCTGTCAGAATGCCAATTCCTGTGATACAGGCGTCGTGTTAGTGCCGTTCCATATGCCAGTGCCCCAACCCTTTATCGATTTGGCGCAAACGGACCAGGTGATTACTGAGCAAGGTATTGAGTTGACAGGCCCTGTCTCTGCCACTATCAGTGTAGACCAGGCAGCGCAGGCGCTCATGCCGACGCAGGTTGCGAACGACCCAAAGAACGAACCCGGAATGCCTCTCATTAACGCCAATGGGCAGCTCGTGGATATGAATACGAAGGCCGATGACACGGGTCAGTCGATCAGGTCGTTTGTCAACGAGCGGATCGTCCCTCCGCCGCTGCAGCCTGTGAACACCAATGCGCTGCGTGATAGCTGGAACCGGGGTATCGATGATTATTACATCAACGATTTTGTGTCTGCCCAGTCTGACTTTATCAGGGCGAGCGCGCCCAATGCGCAATTCCTGGCGCCAGCGGCATTTTTGAATCTGCCACAAATCAGGGCTGTTGTCACTCCTACATCATCTGCCAGGTCGGGCGGTATAACTGGAGCTGGAGGCACCTCTCATACGGTGGGGAGCCAAATAGGGCCATTTGCAATACCTGGTGAAGTGTTGGCATGGTTCCCCTGGATCATCGGCGGTGCAATTCTGCTGATTGTGATTTTACTGGTGATTATCGTAGTGGCGGTACGGAGGCAAGTGCGGCACGGTCGAGAAATGGCGGCATTTGAAAAGGAACAAGCCGCGGCGGAAGAGAAAGCTGCTACGGAGATACAGCGCCAGCAATCGCAGCCGCAGGTTGCGGTTAACGCGAATGGGCCGGCCAATGCAGCCAGCCTTCATCCTCAACCAAAATCCGAACTTCGCTGCCCAAATTGCGGAGAACCGGTGAGTGCAAGCGATAATTTCTGTGCGCAATGCCGTTCCCCGTTGAGACTCTCAGATTCTGGATTGAATATGCGCGTTGCAAAGCCACAGGAGGCTGCGCAAGTGCCGGCTGCAACGATGCCTCAACCGAGAGAGTTGGTGCCGTCGAGCTCAATTTTTGACCAACCGACGAGAGAGATGTCACCAGGTGAGGTCAAGAATGGACAGCAGGACCTGGAGAAGACACAACCCTATTCAGCAGAGGAGATGGTGGCAAATATGCCTACTATGGAACGCTATATGGGACCTAACCTGAGCCTGGTGGTGGGGACACGCTCTAACCCTGGCATTAAGCGGCAGCATAAACCCAATGAAGATAGCCTCTTCGCGGCACAGGGGGAGCGGGTGCATAATTCGCAGACGCAGCAGTTTGGCCTGTTTGTAGTGGCGGACGGGATGGGGGGTCATGCCAATGGGCAAGATGCCAGCCGGCAGGCGATCCAGACCATCAGTGAAGAGGTGCTGCCGAAGATTTCAGGGAATGATCCATTGAATGACGAGATGCTCGTGCAAATCCTGGTGGATGGGGTACAGCATGCCAACCAGGCGGTGCACCAGCGCAACATGGAGCAGCGAGCCGATATGGGCACGACGATCACCGTTGCCTTGATTATGGGCGCAATTGCGTATATCGCCAATGTGGGTGATAGCCGTACCTATCTCTACCGCAAGACCGCGGGCCTGAAAAAAATCACCAACGATCACTCGGTGGTCGCGAGTTTGGTCGAGGCGGGGATTATCCGGCCCGACGATATCTACACCCACCCCAAGCGCAACCAGATCTACCGCAGCCTGGGCGAGAAGCCCATGGTGGATGTAGATTGGTTCAAGGTCATGCTGCAACCGGAGGATAAACTGTTGCTGTGTACTGATGGTCTGTGGGACATGGTGCGCGACCCGACGATCGAGCAGATCCTGAGCGCGGTGCCTGATCCTTCACAGACGGGGAACGCCTTGATCAAAGCGGCGCTGGAGGGTGGCGGTGAAGACAATGTGAGCGTGATCGTAGTGCAGATTGCCGAGGCGTCACAGCATACAGGTATGACAGGTGTGCAGTTGCTGGCGAGACCAGAGTCACCACAGTGGCCGCCGATGTAAAGTCTGATGAGTTAGCATAGCAAGGGCGTCCGGCAAAGCATGCCTTGCCGGACGCCCTTGCTATGCTAACTCATCAAAAATACTCCATTTCTTTGTCGCCACTTCTTCCCTGTGCTATAATCAAAACAGAATTCTCTTGCTTTTATGATGATAACGTAGGCTACGATTTGGAGGGAAGGCGCGTGTCGACACCGGTCAATAGTGCTTATTTATATGCCGCAATATTATTTGCCGCTGGATTTGGCTTTGTCATCCTGGCGACGACTGTGGCGAACATCATCGCACCCCATAGCAGAACTAAAGAGAAGCTACAGACCTATGAATCGGGCGAGACTCCTATTGGCAATGCCTGGGTGCAGTATCCACTTGGGTTCTATATTTTTGCTCTGCTCTTTGTGGCTTTTGATGTAGATATCGTCTTCATCATCTCCTGGGCAATCATTTTCAAGCAGTTGAGCTTCTTTGGATTTTTTGAGATTACCTTTTTCATCGTTGTTCTCGCGCTTGGCCTTGCGTACGCCTGGCGCAAGGGAGTTGCTCGATGGATATAGTACCACGTTCTAAAAGTATCAACATCCCGTCTGATACGCGGGGATATCGTGATCAGAATGCGGCGCTGGCCCGCGACCTGGCGCCCATTGCGCAGATCACAGGCTCGGCTGTTGCACCGCAAACGATCAGAGGCGATTTTCTTGGCCTGGAGATCGACCGGACACATCTTGTGGCTGTTTGCCGTTTCTTGCGCGACCAGTTAGGATTTGACCTGTTAAGCTGTATATCCGGCGTTGATATGCTTGATCATCTTGAAACGGTGTATCATGTGCGTTCTACGACACGAGACCAGCTTTTGCAACTGAAAGTCCGGCTGGAAAACGAGAAGCCGGAGGTGGATAGCGTTGTTTCTGTCTGGCAGACCGCGAACTGGCTGGAGCGCGAGACCTATGATCTCTTTGGCATCAGGTTCACTGGCCATCCAGACCTGAGGCGGATGCTGCTGGACGATGATTTTGAGGGATACCCACTGCTCAAGAGTTTCCACCAGGTGCCCGTGACGGTGAAGGATCGCGCTACGACGCAGGTCAACCCCAATATGGCGGTTGCGGGCGAATTCCAGCAGAAAGGCGTCGAGCATGTGGTGCAGAAGAAGCTTGGTCAGGGTATGGAGGAGCGCTTGCATCCTGGAACGCCAACCTTTGGACACTCCTTTGAGGGACATAATGAGGATTTGAACTCGGAGAGCACCACCTCATCAGCAGGGAAGTCAATTTTTGGCGCAGATCTGGATGCAAAAGAAAATAAAAAGGTGAGTCGAGGCGATGCCCAAAACCAGGAAAAGTAAGAAGGGATCGGTGAGTAAGAGCACCCTGCGTGCCCCTAGGGTGACTAATAGTAATAGCAATGCAGGATTGGCGAAAGGGAGAGCGAACTCTCCCAGTCGTGCATTGCAATCACCGAAGGCACGAGGGCCGGAGAGCCTGATCTGGCCAGCGATGGTAACGCTGGGCTGCTGGGGTATGGCCTTCTCCTTTTTGGTTTTTTCAAAAGATGCCAATCACGTTTTGTTTGCTGGTATAGCGGTATTGATGGCGTTGCTCTGGACGTTAAGCGTGGGAGTGCGCATCCGCAAGCTACTGATACTGAGACAAAGGTGATTTTATACATTATTATGAAGAGGTAGCCCATGACGATAAATCAAGATGCAAATGCCAATTTGATGCAGGGAGAAGCATCCGAAGGTATCAAATCGCAGGAAATGCTGTTGAATATGGGGCCACAGCACCCCAGTACGCACGGCGTTCTGCGGTTGGTGCTCAAGCTCGAAGGTGAGACGGTGGTTGATTGCACCCCGGTCATTGGATACCTGCACCGGGGAATAGAGAAAATTCTGGAGAATCGTCCCATCATGGGGGGTATCCGCTATATGGATAACGCGGATTATCTGTCTCCTTTGCTCAACGAGATTGCTTATGCAGGTGCTGTGGAACAGTTGATGGGCATCGAGGCGCCAAGGCGGGCACAGTATATTCGCCTGTTGACTGGAGAGATGCAGCGTATTGCGAGCCACCTGGTGGCGGTCGGCACTTACCTGGTAGACCTGGGAGCATTTACCCCTATTCTGTGGGCGTTCCGTGACCGCGAGGGGATCATGTCGCTTTTTGAGGCCCTGTGTGGGAGCCGCTTCAATGTGAATTACTTGCGGGTAGGCGGTGTCCTGCACGATTTTCCCCAAGGCTGGCTTAAAGAGTGTGAAGCGTTTCTCGACCAGCTCGATAAGAACATGGTTGAATTTGAAGAACTGGTTACAGGTAATGAGATTTTTGAGGCACGTACACGGGGTGTCGGCTATGTGGATCCTCAGCAGGCGATCGCCTATGGATTGACGGGACCGATGCTGCGTGCCAGTGGAGTCAATTTTGACCTGCGCGTTAACCGTCCCTACATGGCCTACCGCGAGGTACCGGTGAAGGTCCAGGTGCGCCAGGAAGGTGACTGTTTCGCACGTTACAAGGTACGCATCCAGGAGATCTACGAGAGTATTCGCCTCTGCCGGGTAGCAATCGACAAGATGCCGGGCGGACCAATCGGCACACGTACACCGATTGCCCTGCGTCCTCCGCGCGGTGAGACCTACTTTGCCATCGAGAGTAGCAAGGGCGAACTGGGGGTCTACTTTATCAGTGACGGCAGCGAATAT
>MNIY01000205.1 GCA_001919995.1 Ktedonobacter sp. 13_1_20CM_4_53_11 | reverse complement strand
AGCTTGCCGTGCTGTTTCCACAGTTTCCACAGCAGTTCGATTTGCCAGCGCACCCGCAGCAGCACCAGGGCTTCCTGCACCGAGAGTTGCGCCTGTGGCACGTTGGTCAGCACAATCGTCCAATCAGCTAAGCGCAGCCGAGCGGCACTGATCTTCTTGCCCTTGCGCTTGCCTTGGCGCTGCTCCTTGGGCTTGCGCTTGCCCGGCAGGGGAGCTTGACAGCCCTTGGGTGGATGCGTGATGCGCTCCTGGGCCCGCTGCCGGCGCCGCTTGGCTTCCTCCGGCGAGACCCGCACGGCGATCAAGCGCACCGCTAAGCGCTCGCGCTTGCCCACAAACAGTTCCACATCCACCACCTCGCCCTGTTGTGCGCGTAAGAAGGAGAGCAGGTCCCAGCATTGGCCGTGCTGATCGAGCAGGGTCAGCGTGGCCTTGGCTTGGCTCAGCCAATACTGCCCTTGCTTGCCGCGCTGGCCCATCTCTGAGAGCGTGAAATAGCCCATCTCGCCATGGAAGAGCGAGCCGACCGGCAGGGGGGTCGTGATGGCTGGACCACTCCGCTCGGGCTCCCGGCCGGCTTGCAGCCACAGGCCCGCGAGGCTGCCTGAGCCCAGTTCGAGCCGGCCTTGGACCCGTAAGGCCGCTTCCTGACTCCCACCTGGCCACTGCTGGGCTAAGCTGGAAGGTAAGCTGATCACCGTGCCATCTTGCAAATACACCCCGTTGAAGCGGGCCAGCACCTCGGGGGCGCTGGCTTCACTCTTGATCACCTGGCCGATCGTCTCTTCGAGCAAGGCGCGCACCAGCCGCACCGACGCTTGGCCAAAACGGTGCTCAAGGGCCTGGTTGCTCACGTGCACGCCCAAACTGGCTGCGGTGTGGCGCAACTGCGAAGAGCTGGCATCCGGGTTCTGCATCCACGTCAACACCGTGGTTTGGCTAAAGATCGCTCCGTCCAGTTGCGCCGTGGAGCGTTCGACGAAGCCACTCGCGCGTTCCAAGGCCGTGGCACGGCTTGTCAAGATCGTCTGCATCGTTTCACTGACCTGTGATATACTGCTCATGAACAACCTCCTGGGAAGTGATGGTCCATCAGAATATGCCTTAGTCTATCACTTCCACGAGGCTTTCTGTTCGCTTGCTTCCCTTAGGTTGATGCCTATTAGGGCCGATCAATCGGCGGTGTGCGCGATCAATCGGCACCTACAGTGTGCCCGGATGAATTTATGAAAGTTCATAATCCAGGGGAGATCTCAGTGCTATTCCATCACCTCCACCTGTGATACAATACCAGGGATTACATATGCATGCTAGCGCGATGAAGTACGCGCCTCGTATATTTTATGTTGGAGATAGGTGATGACGATAGAACAAACTACGTTACTGGCAGGGCTAAACGAGCCCCAGAAGAGGGCTGTTACAACAACTGATGGGCCGCTGCTTATTCTGGCCGGACCGGGGAGCGGCAAGACCCGCGTCATCACTCACCGCATGGCCTACCTTGTACAGCACGAACAAATCTCTCCATGGCGCATACTCGGCGTTACCTTTACGAACAAGGCTGCGAAGGAGATGCGCGATCGGTTGGAGAAACTGGTGGGGGTCAGCGAGTCCAAGGAGATGACCATCGGGACCTTTCATGCCATTTGCGCGCGCGTTTTACGTATTGAAGCGGATCATCTTGCTCCCCTTGGGCTCAACAAGTCTTTCGTCATCCTTGATACTGAAGAGCAGACTGCGCTGATTAAGCAGGCGGTGAAAGATTTGAACCTGGATGAGAAGCAGAATAAGCCTACCACGATGCAGGCGTTGATTTCGCGCGCCAAGAATGATTTGCTGGGGCCGGAGCAAATGGCCGAGCAGGCGGCAAAATACATCGAAGAGGTAGCGGCACGCGTCTACAAGGTCTATCAAAAGCTGCTGCGCGCCAATAACAGCGTCGACTTTGATGATCTGCTCTTGCTCACCGAGCAATTGTGGCGGCGTGAACCGGATGTCCTTCACCACTACCAGATGCGCTGGCAGTATATACATGTCGATGAGTTCCAGGATTGCAACCTTCCACAATATAAGCTGATACGCCTGCTAGGCTATGGCACGAGCGACAGGCATGAAGGCCTGGGCAATGTGTGTGTCGTGGGCGACGATGACCAGATGATTTATAGCTGGCGCGGAGCCAGTTCCGAAAATGTGATCCGCTTTGAGGAAGATTTTCCGCGCGCGAAGATCATCATGTTGGAGCAGAACTATCGCTCGACGCAGTCCATCCTCGACGCGGCTCAGAACGTGGTGCGGCGCAACAGGTTGCGCAAGGACAAGAAGCTCTGGACGGCGCTGGGCTCGGGCGAGAAGATCATGGTGTACGAGGCCTATAACGAAGAAGAGGAGGGACTCTTCACGGCCCGTGAGATCATGCGCCTGCTGGCGCGGGGAGAGATAGAGAAGCGCGGCGACGTGGCTGTTATGTATCGTACCAACGCGCAATCGCGTGCCATCGAAGAACAATTTCTGCGAGCAAACATTCCCTACAAGGTCATCGGCAGCCGCAAGTTCTATGAACGCAAAGAAATTAAGGATATGGTGGCCTACCTGCGTTTGCTGCTCAATAACCATGATGAGCTGAGCCTAAAACGAATCATCAATGTGCCCAACCGCAAGATCGGTCCGAGAACGCTTGGCGAACTGCAGCAATGGGCGAGTGAAAGAGGCGTCACGTTGTACCAGGCCGTACAGCAGGCTGAACAACATCCAACGCTTGGGAGGGCGGCGAAGACCGCTCTAACCGGGTTTGGACGTATGATGACGGATCTGACGAGTGCGCTCGATGAGCTCCCATTGCCGGAACTGCTGGATAGGATCGCCGAGAAGACCGGCATGGGGCCTGAACTGCGTGACAGTCCTCAGGGGGAATTAGACCGCTGGGCCAACGTGCTGGAACTGCGCCGGGTTGCCGAAGACTACTCCGAAATCGAGACGCACGTCGCCCTGGAACTGTTCCTGGAGAACGTTGCGCTAGTGGGCGGAGCGGATACGACACAGACGGGGGAGGACGGGAAGCTGATCCAGGAAGAGAATAATGACGCGGTGACGCTGATCACCCTGCACGCCGCCAAGGGGCTCGAGTTTCCTGTTGTCTTTATCGTAGGTATGGATGAAGGTTCCCTGCCACATGCGCGCTCGGTTGAAAAGCCGGAACAACTGGAGGAGGAACGCCGCCTGGCGTACGTTGGTTTTACCCGCGCCATGCGCCGTCTCTACCTGGTACGAGCCCATCGCCGTTCATTTTTCGGCGAGAGTCACCCAACCGAGCCTTCGCGTTTCTTGAGCGATATTCCTGTGCATCTCGTTTCGAATCCCACGGCGAATACACGCCAGCCGGGCGGAACTCGCGCGAACACGGGCGGGCGAACCACTCAAACACAGCGCCGCAATAGGAACTGGGATGATGATGACTACAACCAGGACACCAGCTACTCGCGCGATACCGGGCGCACTTTTGGCAGTGGCAGGCCTGCCAGTGGTGGAAGTAGCGGCACCGCGCAACCTGGCCGAATTATCCCACCGAGCTGGGCTCCCCGCACTGGCTCGTATTCTTCGCCGACGGTACCGCCATCTTCACCGGTGGGAAAGAAGGTGACACCACCCTCGCAGCCCGCGAAGCCAAAGGAGCAGCAGTATAAGCCTGGTGATAGGGTACGGCATGATAAATTCGGTGAGGGGATTATTCTCAAGAGCGAGATGGAGCAGAATACCGAATTTGTGGAAGTTCAGTTTCAAGGCAAGGCGGGCAAAAAGCGGTTGAGCATGGATTTCGCCAAATTGGAGAAAATATAGCGTTTTAGGTGAGGAATGGGTAGTGGCCCATTCCTCACAGGTAAAAAAGTACCAGTGCCACCAAAGCTTTTATAGATTGCGTTGATTTGTTTCAGCAAGGCAAATCTATGGACTATATTTGGGGAGGCATTACCAATGTTTTCATCGCGTATCCTACTGGGGCGTACTCTTATTTTTACGATGCTTTTTCTCGCCGGCGCTCTGCTTTTTACCGGCTGCTCACTGCCGTGGCAGCATAATACTACTGCCGTTGCCAATGGTACTAAACCGACAGCGCAGCAGTTATTGACCGCGCTGCAGAAGAATTTTCGCGGCGTAAGCGCGTTTCATGTCGTGATGAAGGTAGATAATCCTGGCTCCGTCACAGCACAGCAGGTGCAGATTCGCAGCGCCAACGGAGATGTCGTCATGCCAGATAAGGTGAAGGGGCAGGCAACTGTTATTCTCTCCGGCCAATCCGTCACAGTCAACCTGATCAGCGTGGGTGGCAATCAATTTATCACAGACCCTATCACCGGGCAGTGGCGTGTCATCAAAGGTTTACTTGATCCTCGCACCCTCACAAATCCCGATACAGGTATTCTCTCTCTTATCAACAAAGCACAGAACGTCAGCCAGCCGAGCGATGATACGGTGAATGGTGTCCCGTGCTGGCGTGTAACGGGCCAGCTCAACGCCAGGTACCTGGCGTTTTTCACAGGTGGCGGCGTACCAGCGGGCTCGATGTTACAGATGAGCACCTGCATAGGCAAGGCTGATTCCCTTCCCTATCAGCTCAAGGTGACGGGACAGGCAGCAGCCGGTGATACCGCAAAGACAACTCGCACGTTCTTACTATCGAACTACAATGAAAATGTGAATATCGCAGCCCCAAAAATATAAAAGTTATTCTCCCTTAGTATTCGTAGAGCGTCACATTGGGCAGTCAGGGGAGAGCGGTGATTTTATGGATTATTGATCGTCGCTTTCCCCCGACTGGTACAGCTATTATCCATCTTTCATTATGACCGGGGGAAAGATGTACACTTTAGAAGACGACAAAGAGACTACCTCAAGCCTGCGCAAACGTGAACTTCTCGCCAGTTCACAAACGCAGGGTGCAGCGGGACCCAGTAAGGGAGAGACAGGTGATGCGCAGCGCCTTTCACTGAGCGCTCAGGTAACAAACACTTTCAAAAAGATTACCACGCCGACAAAGGCACCTACGGGCGGGAAGGGGGCTGCCCTGGCAGCTCTGACGATGGCCTGTATCGGTGTCTTCTTTACGGCGATGGACCAGACGGTGGTGGTGACGGCGCTGCCACCTATTGTGAACGACCTGAATATTGGCGTGACCAAACTCGATCACGCGGCCTGGATTATCAGCGCATACCTGTTAGGTTTCGTGATTGCCATGCCGCTGATGGGGCGCGTCTCCGACATCTACGGACGGCGGCGTATCTTTATCCTCTGCCTGGGCATCTTTGGCGCAGGCTCCATCCTCTGTGGCCTGGCTCCTGTATTTGGCCAAATGTCGGACCTGGGTTTTTTGAACGCGATAAACGTCGATACATCTTCTCCTGGTTTGATCTGGCTGATTGCCGCGCGATTTATCCAGGCGGTCGGCGGTGGAGCAGTCGTGCCGGTGGCGATGGCTATCGCGAGCGATTTTTACGGACCGCAGCGGCGTGGACTGGCGCTGGGGGTTATAGGCGCGGTCACAGAGGCTGGCGGTGTGATCGGCCCGTTGTATGGCGCGCTGATCGTGCAGCAATTTGGCTGGCAATATATTTTCTATTTCAATGTGCCCATCGTGATCGGACTGATCATCGCGGCCTGGCGACTTATTCCTGGCGGAACGCACACGCGCGAGGGCATCGACTGGATTGGCGCGGCCCTGCTTGGGCTGGCGCTGACCTGCCTGAGCCTTGGCCTGGCGCAACAGGGAACAGATCTTGGACCAACACCGGCCAACGCTCCTGCTCCACAAAATAATCCTATCTCGATTGGACTGGCCATCGTTTTTCTTATAGCCTTTGTGCTGGTGGAGAGGAAAGTACGCTGGCCGGTGGTCGACTTATCGCTCTTCAAACGACTTCACTTTAGCGCGACTTCACTTGTGAGCCTGCTGGTCGGTGCAGCGCTGATCATTGCCATGGCCGATATTCCTATCTTTGTCGATACGGTACTGCAGCGATCGGTGCTTGATAGTGGGTTGGCGCTGCTTCGTCTCACTGCGATGATACCGGTCGGAGCGCTGCTTGGCGGCTGGCTTTGCAGCCGTATTACCTGCCGTTTCACCGCTGTCCTGGGCTTGCTCTTTACCGCGACAGGCTTCTACCTGATGAGCCGCTGGCCTATTCACGTCGACTGGAACCAGATTACAATCAGCACGGTAACGGCGGGTTTGGGCTTTGGACTGGTCATTGCTCCTATCGGCACGACGGCGATCAACGCTGTAAGAGCCGGGCAGGCGGGTATGAGTTCCGCGATCGTGACCTCGCTGCGTATGGTGGGCATGATGCTGGGACTGGCGGCGCTGACTTCCTGGGCGCTGGCCTACTTCAAACAACTGGTCTCGACCTATCCTTCGCTGCCCCTGTCGTCGACGGCAGCGCAGTTCGCGAATTGGTCGAAGGGCTATGCCGCACATATCATTCAATCGGCGCATACCGTCTATAGCGCTGTGTTCCTCACCTCGATGGTGTTATGCCTCATCGCTATCATCCCAGCCGTTTTCCTGTGGGGCCGCAAGGCAGCGGTTGCCGAGCAGGAAGTGCAAGAGGTCCAGGGAGTGCCGGAGGTACAGGAAGTACAGGAAGTGCCGGAGACCGGAACTGGAGCAGCTGTTGTGGTGGAGACGGTACCTCCAGCTTCGCCCGCGCCACACGAGGCTGACACGATAGCGGGGGCTGCTCCGCTGATGGCGGGAGTATCGCTGGGGGCAGCCGATGTATTGCGGGATCCTGCTCCGCCCACGGAATCCGGGTCACCCCCTCAGCCCCCCGCGGACGATATACATGTAGGCGGCGATGGCAATAACGGGCGCAATCCTCCGAAGAGGCGGCGTTTGATTATCGCGGGGGCGAGTATTCTCTTAGTGTTGTTGCTCGTAATAGCGGGAGTATTCGCAGCCTTTATGTGGCAGTCACCCAACTCACCTCTCACTTCTGGGAGTCAAACGACGCCAGCGGCGGCGACAGCAACGCCTATTGCCGGGCCACGCATGATTCAACTAGCGCTGGACCAGGCGGCGCTCACCTCCATGTTTGTGTCGCAACTGGGATTGCAGACAGGGGCATTGACGGATATGAAGGCTATTCCTATGCCCAATGATGGAGTGATCATAAGCCTGAATCTGCATATCAACGCAAGCGGCATTCAGCGGGTTATGCCTGTTGAGATGGACAGCACCGTGGGCATCGATAAGCACCAGAACATTCAATTGCATGTGCTGCGCCTCAAACGCGATGGGATAGATGCTGGCACGGGGGCAGCTGCGAGCATGGAGAAGGCCCTGAACGAGTTGATGATCAGCTCGGTCATGCCCGCGCTGCACGGTCAATTCAAGGGGGTGAAACTCATCTCCGTCCATACCAGCACATCAATCGGCTGCGCGAGAGCCACAGAAATGTTTGTGCTGCTGATCCAGGCGCCTCCCATCGAGGGGATTGCCGCGCAGCCAACACCGGTACCATTCTGTTTCAAGGGTCCGGTCGATCTCAAAAAGCTGCTACCGCATTAAAAGGGGTAGTCGAGGAGAGTGATAGCGATGAACCATATGAAATATGCGCGCTATATCCAGGCCGGTTGGGTTATGTTGCTGGCAACATTACTACTGGGCCTGGTGGTGACACCGGCGGGTGCGGCAAGCAGTACGGCGCGGCAGATTACGCAAGGGTCAGGCAATGCAACGTCTGTAGGGGCGACTATTTATCTTACCCGCAGGACGCTGGCGCCGCTCTTTCAGAGCGGCATTGAACAGCAGGTTCCGGGGGCTGTCAGTAGCGCGATCAACAATATCGTAAGCGGGCTACCAAGGCAGGATCAGGGCTGGGCACTGCAGATGGCGAACACGCTCATTCAACCATCGGCCACGTTGACCGGCCTGACGACGCAACCGGGAGGGCTTGTTACTTCGCTGCAAGTAAGCCTTTATCCAGGTGATCCACAACCGATCAATATCAGCATGCTGGTGAGCTTGAGCGTGCTCAATTCATCAACCGTACAGGTCAGCGCGAGGCCTCTCAATGGCGGACCCGCGCTCGTCAGTGGGCCGCTGGCAACTTTCCAGGTGCCCATCGGCCAACTCAATAGCATCAACACAACGCCGGGGTGCGGTGATTCTGCACTGGCATTGAGGCTGCAATTTCCTGTGACCCTGGGGAATGCACAAACACAGGTACAACAGAATACGGCATTTAGCGCGTACACGAGCATGAGTACCGACAATCGGGGACAAAGCCAGTCCAATCCTGGCATGTTACGTAGCACGCCGTCGACAAATACAAGCGCCTACATAGAGCTTCCGGCTTCATCGCTAGCCTCGATGGGAAATAGCGTCGGAGACCTGCCCATTACTAGCAATATGATGGCAAAAAATGCCAATATTGGTGTGCAGGGTAGCAACCTGCTGATCAGCGCGGATGTCTACGACTCGTTCTTGGGCAAGATTGGTACAGCCACAACGACGGTTGCGCCAACGGCGGCGGGTGGAAGCCTCGCAGTGCATGTGTTGAGTACGACGATTACCTTCTTAAATATCTTCACCTTTCCCTATGACAGCTACAATGCACAGATCCAGCAGACATTAAACTCGAAGCTCAATCGCGCGCTGGCAGGCAAGTTTACTGTCACGCAGGCGGCGATTGGCCCCAACACGCATGTGCCTTGCGCGGCGGGGGATAGCCTGGTGCTGACGGGTGTGGCGAGTTTGGGGTAGTGGGGAAGGGAAGCGGCCTTTCAATACCGTTCAAACCGACAGGCCATTTGGGGGAATCTGCACGAATACATTGCTTTTTTCAAGGTTTAGATGTATAAACGGTAGAGCACACCTACTTTCATGAGAAGAGAGGTCCCCTTTTATGCCCACACTTGAAAAAACCGCCGGTAAACTTGCCCTCGTCAAACTGGAATACCATCCTACCATCCATGACATGCCCACCGATGAGCGGCCTCGCGAGCGGCTCAAACATTATGGCCCCAAGGCGCTCTCGACGGCGGAACTGCTGGCGATCATCCTGCGTACGGGAACATCACGGGATAACGTGATCGAACTGGCGGGGAAACTGCTGGCGAAATATGGCGGACTCAGCGGACTGATGCGCGCTGATTTTGGTGAGTTGTGTTCAGAACACGGCCTGGGAGAAGCCAAGGCCTCGCAACTGAAGGCTGCATTAGAGATAGGGCGGCGCCTGGGTATGTTGCAAAACGAGGAGAAGTATCAAATAAAGTCGCCAGCTGACGCGGCGAACCTGGTGATGGTGGAGTGTCAAAGTTGCCTTCAGACGGCGAGACCCACCAGGTGAGCTTGTCAGGCCACGTCTCCTCGTACTCGACCCC
>MNIY01000051.1 GCA_001919995.1 Ktedonobacter sp. 13_1_20CM_4_53_11 | reverse complement strand
CACGGTACAACACTTGCCATATTTCCTCGATCCGGGTGGGATCCTGTCCAACGAGGTACTCGCTTGCTGCTCGCACCGCGGCAGCGACCGCCTCAGTGTGGCCTTCAAGGATCGGTTCTCCCCATCCGCTGATACCGCTATCGGTCGAAAGCTTGAGAAAGAGCCAGCGCGGCGGTACCTGAAACAATTCCAGTGCAGTAATTTGCATAAGTACTCCCTCTAGCCTGATTTATATGAAGATTGACAACATTGTGGACAATGCATGCAGCGAGAACAGTACGCCTGGCATCCTCATACTGCATACATAAAGCAATGTCGTGTTTGACAATAGCAGGAGCCCATAGTATCCTTGAAGTATAAGTTGTACCCTATTGCCTGTCAAGGCAACAAATAACCTCTCTTAACAGCTGCCCCTGCTAAAAACAGAAGAGAGCGTATCTCAACAAAGTTTTCAAGCCAACAATGAACGTAACTGCGAAAGGAACATGGTATGCGTGAGTCAAGAGTTGGTGTTGGTGTGATCGGCCTCGGCGGTATCAGTAGCCACGTGCATCTGCCAGGGTTACGACTCTGCCCACAGGCGGAGATTGCAGCGCTCTGTGACATCAATCCCGATCTCCTGCAACAGTGTGCGCAGGAATACGATGTGGCGCACACCTTTACGGAATACGGCGACCTGTTGCGGCATCCAGCCGTCGATGCCGTTGTCATTGCTACTCCCACAAACATGCATGCCCCTGTCGCACTTGCTGCCATCGCCGCTGGAAAACATGTACTCACCGAGAAGCAGCTCGGTATGAACTACGCCGAGACGGTACAGATGTACGAGGCTGCCGAGCACGCTGGCGTGCGCCATATGACGGCCTTTACCTATCGCTTCGTGCCCGCTATGCGCTATCTCAAGCACCTCCTAGGTCGGGGAACCATCGGCTTGCCGCGTCATCTGAGGATCGCCCGTCTGATGGACGTTCCTGAGACTCACCTGGGCTGGCGACAGAAGCGTGCGCTGGCTGGAGCGGGCGAGGTCGGTGACATGGGCGCCCACCGCATAGACTTCTGCCATGACTTAATTGGCCCTATTGCTCGCGTGATCGGTTTGACACGCACTTATGTCCCGCTACGTCCCGGGCGCGATGGAATACCAGCACCGGCTGATGTGGAGGATTTCGCCTCGTTTATTGCCGAATTTGCTGAAGGCGTCGGCGTTGAGCAGGGAACCGTCGCCTCTTTTAACTTGAGTAAGGTAGCGAAAGGGCGTGAAAGTGGTGGGCGGAGCCTTGACGAGTTTGAGGTCTATGGCACTGAAGGAACACTGATCTACCACCTGCATCGCCCACACGAAATTACCCTTGGAAGTGCGGGTGGTATCTTAGAGACTGTTCCCGTACCGCGCGATTTCCTGGCTTCCCCTGGCTCGCCTCGTGATCCCCTGGTGGGCGAACCTACCACGACATTCCGTTATGACCAGGATTTTGCCTTTATCCAGGCCATCGTGGCTGGCAACAGCGATATCCCGACGTTCTATGACGGTATGCGCTGTCAGGCCGTAATCGATGCCGTCCTGCAATCCGCGCAAGAGCGACGTTGGGTTGATGTCGCAGATGTGCCACCGGTAACAGTACCGCTTGCGGCTACAGCAACTTAGTGCAAAGCCAGGACCCGCCGGGCCCTGGTACGATCCGAAAGGAGAGCAGAATTCTATGTATCTTGACGCATTCAAGCTAGATGGTCGCGTCGCATTGATCACTGGCGGGAATCGTGGATTGGGGTTTGTGATGGCCCAGGCCCTTGCTGAAGCTGGCGCCAGTGTCGCGGTTACCAGCCGCCAACATGAGAAGGCACAGAAAAGTGCTGTTGCCATCGCAGAGGCGACAGGGCGACATACCCTGGGAATTACAGTCGATGTGACCGACTCCCAACAGGTCGAAGCCATGGTCCAATCGGTCATAGGAGAATTCGGACGCATTGACATCCTGGTCAACAATGCAGGAATCAACATCCGCAAGCCCGTTGAGGAATTTGACGAAGCCAGTTGGGACCTGGTGCAGGATACCAATCTGAAAGCTCCTTTTCTTTGTGCTCGGGCTGTGGCTCCTTATATGAAGGAGCAGCGCTATGGCCGGGTGATCAACCTTGCTTCCATGCTGGCCTTAACGGCTTTGCCTGAGCGCAGCGCCTATTGTTCTAGTAAGGGAGGCGTCATCCAATTAACGAAAGTATTGGCGCTGGAATGGGCCCCTTACAACATTAATGTCAATGCACTGTGCCCCGGCCCATTCGCAACTGAACTGAACATTCCGGTGATGAACAACCCGCAGGCGAATCAGTTGTTTCTCAGTCACATAGCCTTAGGCCGCTGGGGTCGCCCGGAGGAACTTGGCCCAGTGGTCATCTTCCTCGCCTCGGAGGCATCCAGCTTTATGACCGGTGCAGCGCTGGTCGTCGACGGCGGCTGGACGGCAGAGTGAGCGACAGGGTTTGACAACTGGAGGCGACCTTCATGATGGGTGACAGGTTCCAGTAGCTTTTGAGAAAGGAAGATGATGATGCGCATTGGTCTTGCTGTCTATGGCACCGTTTTTAGTATGGGCATCCATCCAGCGTCCACACGCCCTCCAATCAGATCGAGGCAATTGATGGACCGAGCCCTTGTTGCTGGCCTGGAAGGTGTAGAGTTGCCGGCATCCCTGTTGCAGGGTGAGGACATAGAGGACGTGGCGCAGTATGCGCGTAACCACGGGTTGTTCATCACACTTGCGAGCGGAGGCTACGCTCCTGACAAGCTCATGAAGGACATTGAACTGGGTGCGCGCCTGGGTGTCGGCACGGTGCGCACGGCGGTAGGGGGCGCGAAGATTGGGGGTGACCGGCGACCTCTGGCTGGCCGCTGGCAGTCGTTTCTCCAGGAAGTCCTGGTCGGGCTGCGGGAGGCAACAACCGTGGCAGAGCATGCCGGGGTGAACCTTGCCGTGGAGAACCACCAGGACCTGGCGTCCGAAGAATTGCTCTGGCTGTGCGAGTCCATAGGCTCACCGCGCTTCGGTGTCACGTTAGACACAGGCAATCCACTGGCGACGGCGGAGGAACCCCTGGACTTTGCCAGGCGGGTTGCTCCCTATATCAAAAATGTTCATCTCAAGGATTACTGGATCTATCTGAGCGAGGAGGGATATCGTCTTGTCCGCTGTCCGCTGGGGCAGGGCGTGATCAACTTCCGCGCGTTGTTTGACATCCTGCAGGAAGATTGCCCAGACGTAACCATGTCGCTTGAACTCGGGGCATTGGAGGCTCGCCACATCCGGGTGCTGGCAGATGATTATTGGCCCGAGTATCCTCCTCGAACGGCAGCCCAGCTCGCCCGCGTGTGGCGCTTCGTTCAGGCTAATGCCAGGACGGCAGGAGGAGACTGGCGAACCCCTTTTGAACGGGAAGAGCCAGAGGAGCTGATCATCGCCTACGAGGAGCAGCAACTCGCTGCGAGCCTGGCATACCTCGGTTACATACAAGCGCTTACATGACACTTACCATGCGATCTCTAAGCACTTTCCCGATCGGGCGCTCTCGATAGCCCCGAAGGCCATCGCAAGACTCTTGATGTTGTCGCTGCAGATCGTTTCAGGCGTAGTACCTGTTTTGACGCACGAGATAAATTCCTGCATCAAGCCGAGATGACCGCCGACTTTTTCCACTGAGTTGTAGGGCGGCGGAGAGATATCTTGATATGTGGAGTGGAATCCACCCGTCTCGGAGACCACCTGTGCCATGATATTCTCGCCCCCATCCCATTTCACGCTGCCCCTTTGACCGACGATGCGCCAATCGCTCTCCCATGTTGTCGGGAGGCCTTCCGCGCACCAGCTGCCGCGGTAGGTGTAGACAAGGCCATTGTTCATCTCGAAGATTGCAACAGCCGATGCATCGTGATCGTACCACGAGCCCGTGGGATTCCATTCTTTACAGTACACGGAGACGGGATCAGCATTGGCAAGGAAACGGGCCGCGTCGAACGTGTGAATGGCCATATCCAGGAGCAGCACGTGCTGCATGTGATCACGGAAGCCACCGAAGTGCGCGCCGATATAGAAATCGCTGTTTACGGTTGTCAGCGGTCCAAGCGTTCCTGACTTCAGGAATTCTCTGAGGCGGCGAATGCCAGGCATATAGCGCCGATTCTGGATGACTGCGAAAATCTTTCCCGCTTCTTGTGCAGCCGCAACCATCTCCCTGGCGTGCTCCATCGTATCGGCCAGGGGTTTTTCGCCAAGGACATGGCATCCATGCTCGAGGGCCCCCATGGTGACCTGAAAATGGGCCTCGGGCACGGTACAATCGAAAACGACATCAGGGGAGGTTTGCTCTAGCATGAGCCTGACATCTGTACCAATCGCTGCATCCTGCAATCCATACTCGGCAGCTTTTCTCCTGGCAGACTCCTCCACCAGGTCGACTAACCCAACTACTTCAAGATCAGGAATTTCGCGAGCCGCGTCTAGCCAATACTTACTATTGCTGCCACAGCCTGCTAAGACGGCTCTAAGGTTCGTTTGACTTTCCAACCTTCCCTCCGTATACACTTTCAGCACTTTTCTCTGGCTTCTATCTGGTCAAAACCGTGTTACATATCTAGCCAGACACTCCCCTTCTTTGAGCTTTCAACGGCCTTGTACACGAATTGTATGCCTCTCAGCCCATCGTACACGTTGGGGTAGCCACCCACAGACTGTTGACCTGCTTGGACCCTGCGAATGTCTTCGATCACCAGTTTGTAAATGTTGGCGAACGCCTCAAAAAAGCCTTCGGGATGCCCTGGTGGTAGGCGTGTTAACTGTTTTGCCTCTGCGCTCATGTAGGGTAGCCCCGTTCGCAGGATTTGGCCTGGCTGATTTGGCGCTTTGAAGATCAATGTATTCGGCTCCATCTGGTGCCATTCCAGCGCTGCCTTGCTGCCATAGATGCGGATGTTGAGCGCATTCTCCTCACCGGCCGCTACCTGGGAACAGGTAAGAACTCCTTTGCCGCCGTTCTCCAGGTGCAGCAGCATGTTCGCATCATCGTCGAGCATCCTGCCCTCAACGAAGGTGGTCAGGTCGGCGCTTAGTGACGCGATCTTCACGCCGGTAATGAACTCAAGCAGGTTCTCAGCATGGGTGCCGATGTCGCCCACACATCCTGCAATCCCTGATTTTGTAGGATCGGTGCGCCAGACTGCCTGCTTATTCCCAGCCTTCTCTTCCGGCGCCATGAGCCAGTCCTGAATGTACTCTACCAGGACTTTCCTGATGTCGCCGAGTTCACCCTGGCGTACCATGTAACGCGCCTGGCGTACAGCAGGATAGCCAGTGTAGTTGTGCATCAGTGCATAGACAAGGTTGCTATTTTCGACGGTCTTCACCAACTCCTGGGCTTCTTCCAGGCTGAAGGTCATGGGCTTTTCCGAAACCACGTGGATGCCTTGTTCCAGAAAGGCTTTTGCAACAGGAAAATGCATGTGGTTCGGCGTCGTGATCATGACAAAGTCGATCCCATCTGGTCTCCCCGCTTCAGCTTTCGCCATCTCCTTGTAGTCATCGTATGAACGATCCAGGTACCAGGCTTTGGCGGAAGCAGCGGCTGTCTGGGGATCGGTGGACATTGCACCGGCTACGACTTCGGCCTCGCCGTCCAGTTCGACGGCAACGTGATGTACGGCTCCAATAAAAGAGCCACGACCTCCACCGACAATACCGGCGCGTAGTTTTCTGTTCGAAACATCTCGGCTCATATTGACTCCCTCTCATTCATATGAGTATGAAGCATCGTTCACGAATGTTTTTATCAAGACGCTCCTGGTCGTCCACTATTCCCTCGGTGGCTCCTTGCACGGAGTCTTTGATGCAGCATTCCCATTCGAGCACCGCCCAGCTTGCGTAGCCGACCTGCGTCAGTTGCGAGAAAACGCGTTTGAAGTCAACCTGCCCATCTCCCAGGCTGCGGAAGCGACCGGGGCGGTCTCTCCAGTCCTGGTAGCCGCCGTAGACACCCGACTTTGCTGAGGGGTGGTATTCGGCGTCCTTTACGTGGAACGCCTTGATATGATCTTTGTAGACATCGATGTAGCCGATGTAATCCAACTGCTGTAAAACGAAGTGGGATGGGTCATAGAGGATATGCACACGGGGATGATTGCCAGTGGCAGCCAGGAAGCGCTCAAATGTTACTCCATCGTGCAGGTCCTCTCCCGGGTGGATTTCAAAAGCTAAATCGACACCATACTCATCAGCTACGTTCAGCAGCGGTTGCCACTTTTTGGCCAGTTCTTTGAAGCCCATGTCTACCAGCCCTGGAGGTCTCTGGGGCCAGGGATACATCGTATGCCAGAGCAACGCGCCAGAAAATGTTGGGAGGACGTTCAGACCAAGGTTTCTCGACGCCTTGATGGCCCTGGTCATCTGATCGACTGCCCACTCCGTACGCGCTTTGGGATTATTACGCAATGCAGGGGGAGCGAAACCATCGAACAGGATATCGAACGCCGGGTGTACCGCGACGAGTTGGCCGATGAGATGGGTCGCGATCTCAGTGATCTCTAACCCGTTGGTTTGTCCCTTCAGGTCTTCGCAGTACTGCTTTGATTCGGCTGCTTTGTCCAGGTCAATAAAATGGCTATCCCAGCCTGGGATCTGTACGCCTATGTAGCCCAGGTCTTTCACCCACTGCGTGATTGCGGGGAGGGTATTATACGGTGGAACATCCTGGGCAAACTGTGCCAAAAATATCGCCGGTCCTTTGATTTGAGACACTTTTTCCTCCTTGTTTGTAGGGCATCTCTGATGGATGCCCAATCTCAGGCTCACGAACACGCACGACTCAATGATTCTCGTTCTCATCGCCCCAGGCCGTCTCCAGAGTCCCTGGAGGAAGTGGCTCGGGACGACTGCATGTACTTGTTAACACGATGTGCTTACCCTCGGTGGATGACTCGAGGATCGCTTGCATGCTGTCAAGGACGTGATATGCCAAGGCTCCGCTTGCGCGATGAGGCTGCCCTGCGCGTATTGCATACACCATATCTGCGACACCGATGCCCCTGCTGTTCGTGGTATAGGCATGTGTTAGCGGGATATCACGCCAGTCATTCTCACCGGCACGTCGCAGTCTCACGGGTCCACCAAAGGTGTTTGGATCCGGGACACTTAAGGTTCCGTCCGTCCCATAGATTTCGATGCGTGGTAACTGGTGCGACCAGACATCGAAGCTTGTCACGAGCACACCAACAGCGCCGCCCGCAAAGTCTATCAGACCTGCGATATGCGTTGGCGTATTGACGGTTATCTTCGTCCCGTACTTCGGTTGGCTTGTTATGATACGTTCGGGGAATGTTATCTTCGCTGTACCTGTGACACGCTGGATGGGGCCGAGCAGATTAATCAAGGCTGTCAAATAGTAAGGCCCCATGTCAAAGAGTGGGCCACCGCCAGGTTGATAATAAAAATCAGGATTCGGATGCCAGTGTTCCGCGCCATGATTCAGCATAAAGGCGCTGGCCGCAACAGGTGTACCGATCATCCCTTTGTCGATAAGTGTGCGGCATGTCTGTAAGCCGCCGCCTAGAAAGGTGTCGGGGGCACAGCCAATGCGTACCTCCCGAGCACGCGCTGCTTCTAAGAGTTGATGCCCCTGCTCGCGCGTGAGCGCCAGTGGCTTTTCAATGTACACCGCTTTGCCTGCCGAGAGGGTTGCCAGGCCAACTTCGGCATGCGCACTGGGAATCGTCAGGTTGACGACAAGCTCGATCTCGGGATCAGCCAGTAGCTCTTCAACACGCAAGGCCCTGGGAATGTGAAAGCTCTCAGCTTGCATGCGGGCGCGCTCCATGTCGAGGTCGGCACAGGCGATGACGTTGATAATGTCGAACGTTTGCAATATCTGAAAATAGATAGAGCTGATTTTGCCACATCCAATCACGCCAATGTTGACTTTCTTGATCGTCGTCATCTTACGCTCCCTGTTTGTGTACCCCGGTTAATGCGAGGATAATAGAGTATCGTCTTGTTCTTCCCCTGCTAGCTACCGGCTTGCCCATAGCATACCACGGTGGATCATCTCTCGCACCTCAGGCACAACGAGCTCCTTCGTACTATGACCGACCGAGCAGAAAAAAACGCGGCCTGCTCCCCATTGTCGCTTCCAGGTTACGGGCATCACACAGCCTGCAACCCACGGGGCATACTCACCGCTAAAGGTTGTCGTGGCAAGCACCTCGTTCAATGGATCGACGTGCATATAGTATTGTTCAGTAACTATCTTAAAGTCTTGCAGTCCAGCAGTGATCGGGTCATCGTGTTTGACGATGTTCACTTCGTATTCAATCATGTTGCCGGGATGCGCAACGAATTGGCCACCGACCATCCACTGGTATTCAGGGTTATTGCGGAAAGCATCGCTCATGCCGCCATGCCAGCCCGCGATACCCACGCCACTTTTGACCGCTTCCA
>MNIY01000140.1 GCA_001919995.1 Ktedonobacter sp. 13_1_20CM_4_53_11 | reverse complement strand
CCTCCTATGAAGTGAACCTGCTCATATAATAAATTGGAAGCAAGAATGCAAAGGGAATCCCAGGAAGGGGTACAATGACGGAAGCAGTGGGAGAGCCTGAGTGCCTGCATGTGGCCTGTTCCCCCGGAAAGGGAACTGTGACCTCCGTAGCAAGACGGCTCCCCGTCCGTCAGGGCAAAAAGGGTCGATGAGGCTTGTTGCAACGGCCAGCGGCTTGTGGAAAGAGGGCCGCGGAAGCCAGATTGCCTATCCCAGATGAGCTGACGCTCGCTCTGATCGGACGGGTTTCTCGCTGATAAAAGTCGAAAGGTTGCACCGGACAAACGTTGCAGAGATGCGTGAAAGCAAGCAAAAGCAGGTGTGTGATGAGTACAACACAAGAGACTTCCTCGAAGGCGGGAAACGACGATCAAGTACATCTGTGCCCACGGGTTGCCCAACGAGATGCACCTTTCAAGGAAAATGGCTCGAGATTGTTCATCGTTGCATGCATGGTTTCTGCAGCTCCAGCGGAACTTTTCCCACGTCAGCACCAAGCAAACGATGTGACCAGGATCACTTGTGAGGCCGCTCCGCACTCCACAACCTGCTTGCTGTCATCTCGTTGCGCAACCCGTGGGATTATGCAGAGGCGAAGCAATTTGTCCAGAGGAAGCCTGAGTATGGCATCGATTTGATCGCGCCGACCCGGGCTGACCATAAGTGGCAGGCGAAAGAGCGGCGGGGCTTTGACGAAAGCCTCTTCCAGATTGATTGGGAAGCACACAAAGCGACGTGCCCAATGGGGCGAGAGAGTTTGAGTTGGACGAGAGCCGTTGATGGCTATGACAAAAAGGCTCATCAAGATCAAGTTCTCCATCAAAGATTGCAAGCCGTGTCCGATGAAAGCGCACTGTACCAAAGCGCCACGCCGGACCATCTCAGTCCGTGGAAAGCGAGCACCATCAGGCGTTACAAGCAGTCAGAGAGCGCCAAAAAGACCCGGCATTTTGGGAGAAATATCGAGCCAGATCTGGGATTGAAGGAACAATCTCACAAGGGGTACGAGCCTTTGGGATGCGCCGGAGCCGCTACCGCGGGATGGAGAAAACCCATCTCCAGCACTTGATCATTGCGACTGCTATCAACTTGGTGCGAGTCTTAGCGTGGCTGGAAGAACAGCCGCTTGCCAAAACACGCACATCGAAATTCGCAGCTTTGGCTGCTTAAGTCCAGGGTTCGCCAATAGTATCAAACTTGGGGAGAGCCACGATGACGGAAAACAACAGCAGCAAGTGGAGCCCTGTCTGCGACTAAGATGATTACGCCAGTTCGCGTGCAACCCGGATCATGGCTTGTAGGCTGCGCTCAACATCCGTGTCGGTCGTGGCCCATGACGACACGCTGATGCGCATGGCCGTTTGCCCCTGCCAGGTGGTCCCGCCGCACCAACAGGTGCCATCCTGTTGAATACCGGCAATGACACGCCGTGTCCTCTCATCATCCCCGAATGTCACCAGGACCTGATTGAACATGACCTCGTTCAGAATGGTGTACCCCGCAGCGCGCAAACCTTCCGCAAAGCGCACCGCATAGCGGCAGGTGCGCTCAACGAGATTCGCGAGCCCAGATCGCCCCAGGGTGTGCAACGCCGCCCAGACTTCGATCCCGCGCGCCCGGCGCGAGAGTTCTGGCGTGAAGTTTGCTGGGTCGCGTGTTGGGCTTGAGGGCAGGTATGCCGCAGAAATCGCCATCGCGGCCTGCAGCACATCCGGAGAGCGAACAAATGCCAGGCCGCTGTCGTAGGGCGTGTTCAGGTATTTATGCGCATCCGTTGCCCAGGAATCGGCGTCGGCGTAGCCCGCCATCAAGTGCGCTTTGCAGGGGGCCGCCGCTGCCCACAGCCCAAAAGCTCCATCGACATGCACCCAGGCATTGGCGGCTTTCGCTTTGGGGATGATCTGGGGCGCGGGATCGAATGCTCCGGTGTTCACATTCCCGGCCTGCAAGCAGACGATGGTGGGACCGGAGAGGTTAGGAAACACGTCAGCACGCATGCGGCCCTGCTTGTCCACTGGGACGCGCACCACCCGGTTACGACCAAAGCCTGCCAGCCCCAGGGACTTGAACAGCGTGGGATGGGCCTCCTCGCCAACGACCACGGCGACTTCCGGCGCACCAACCATGCCATCGGCTTCAACATCCCATCCTGCTTGCGAAAGTACGCTATGGCGTGCAGCGGCCAAGCAGGCGAAATTCGCCATCGTCGCGCCGGTAACGAACCCTCCTCCTGTTTCGGGCGGCAAACCGAGCACATCGCGCAGCCAACCGAGAGCAACATCCTCCACCTTCGCAGGAAGCGGTGTTACTTCTGCCAGAGCAGCATTCTGATCCCAGGCGCTGGCCAGCCAGTTCGCTGCCAGTGCTGCTGGTAACACCCCACCGATCACGAAGCCAAAGAAGCGTGGTCCGGCCATCGCCATCGTGGCAGCGCTGTAGGAATCGAGCAGGGCCATGGTTTCGTCCGCAGGGGATGGATCGGTAGGTAGCGGGATAGCAAGCTCTGCGAGACGGGCAAAGACAGTTGGATCAGGGGCAACACCTCGCTGGTTCAGGCCTTCAAGATAGCGGATCGCCCGCACGGCAGCGGCCGTGAGCAACTCACGCATAGGAATCTCCTTTTTTCAAAACAGTTGTCACTGTCGTATGCATATAACTACACCTCTCGAATCATCAACATGCTTGTGCTGTTTCACATGCATGAGATCCGCTCAAGCCGGGACTCCTTGTCCGCGCTGACATCGTACCTGAGAGGGGAAGGCACAATGCATAGCATCGTCATATCACAAACACATCACGCGTGATAACGCCTATTATCGCGTAGAGTTACTACATCGGGTGAATTCTCATGAGACGCTCTTGAGCAGTTGATGGAGGATAAGGTGTTTCTCCCTCAAGAAGGCTCTTCACAGAAAACGGAAGCACTAAAAAAAGCGCATGCGCTGAAACAACTGATCCATCACCTCTTGCTCCACACGCTTGCCAATGCGTACCAGCAGGATGTTGGCAGGATCCATCCCAACATTTGGCTCATCAGTCAGACATTCGAAAAAGTGATAGGGCTCAAGGATGTGTGCGAGCAGCGAGCGATAGCGAAAGGGGGACAAACCTGAACCTTTGAGGTCCCAATGCCAGGAGAGACCTACTGCTGCCAGTACCATCTCTTCCACGACAGGGTGCTCAAGCGCGAGCGACAGTAGTTGACGAGCAATCCCCAATCTGCGCCAGTGTGAACTGACCTCAATCGCTAGTTCGTACGTATTGGCCACTCCCTGCCACCATGTATCAGCAGGAGCTAGTGTCACCTGGCCAACAATCTCGCCGCCAGGAGTGTATGCAAGCGTGAGCGCACAATCCGGGCGCTCAGCTATTCCCAGCAAGAGTTGGTGTTCCCTTTCAGAAAAATGCGCAAACGCATGTAATCCGCCCTCAGCTTTGAGCGACGCGACCAGGGCTGGTGAGCAGAAACTTTGCAGGATGAGTGGTCCTGCAGCTGTCTCAAATGTGCTCCGGCGCGAACAAGCAGTGCTCCTCTGCAACAGCGTCTGTTCATGGAGCGTGAGAAGTTGCGAGGTCATGCGTCCTCCTTAATCGTGAAAGCCATACCAGCGTTGTCTGCGTTCCCATTCTGGACTGTATATGCCGTCAGTGCTCTTGACTCCCCAACGCAGGGCTGCGAGAGCAAGTGCCACAAGTGCAATCAATATGATAATGACGTCCATGCAATTTCTCCTTGGTTTTCGATCTAGATGTCTTCTTTTCTTCGTTCATCGTTGAGTTATCATCACATGCTTCTCCTGACTACAGAGGGAATGACGTTATCTGAGCATTAGGTATTCGGAGTGAAACGCACCGCTACCAGTTCTCCACGTGCACACTCTTGATAGCCGCCAAACAGTTGATAACACAGGCTCTGGTAGCAGCGCCCATCCTCAATGCTCAAGGTGGCGCTGAGTTTGCCTTTGTATTCTCGTCCCTCGACAGCAGAAACTTGGCCGGTGTGAACACGAGATTTCCGGCTCGTTTTGCTGGGACATCACTGGCTATCGGCGTCGGCAGATTGGACTGCGTGACTTCCCTCTCACCTAAGCGCTCTTCGGCTCGGCTCATTCGTTCTTCCCTCCCTGCAGCATCACCTGGTTGGCTTGATATTCTGATTCTCCTTGTCCATGTTGTTGTGTAAGCAACGTCAACGTCTCGACTGCATGCGCAAGCCGATGATTGTACGACAAGCGTTGCATGACAGACAGAGCAACCATCGCTATCATACGTATCTGCAGGTCGACTTCAAGAAGAATAGCATGGGTGGCGTTAGCCAAACGTTTAGTGGCTCAAGATGAGATGCTGTTTTCAAGAGGTATGCGCAAGCCTGCGGTCAGATGTGCGTTAGCAAAGCGTTACTTCAGGACAAGATGCAGGCGCAGGCAAGCTACAGGTGCGCGAGGAGGAGCCGGGCAGCTTGCAGATCCGGCGTCCCAAATCCTTCTGTATCAGTTCCAGATAGCTGGAAGAGGGCAAGGCCTGGCGCTGCAATCCCTTGAGGGGAAAATTGGTGCGACGCAGTTCCTTCGCTAGATCGCATACTTCTACCGCTTTTGCTTTTCATATACATCCTTTGACCTACAAAATGCCACTGTTCCAAGACAAATCAAGAACTCAGGAGCAAACTCATCATTTTGCAAACAGATGTACCAAAGTAGCCAACACAAACAATGAGTTCCATAGTAAGCTTCATCATTTTTCTATTAGTTAGAAAATCACGTATTACTGACAACATATTCAAGATCAGCAGCACGCTTGAGCGCACGAAACTGCGATATTTTGACGTTTCCCTCTGTCAATCCCATCCGTACAGCAGTTTCTCGCAATGAGAGACCGAGCAGAAAACGACAGGTCAGCACCTCTCGATCACGCTCAGAAAGCGCCTGGAGAAGATGCTGAACGTGATCCGCTGAACTGCTAAACTCGAACAGCTCGTCTTCATCTTCATGTTCAGCCGGACCCTCCCAACCAGCTTCTACCAGCGCATCCAACGAACTTGTCGCTGAACGGTAGAAGGTTCGCCAATAATCTGCGATCGTGGTACGCGCGACTTGAAACAGCCAACTGCGTGTACTGTGTGGATCGTATGCATGATCGATGTGTCGAACGGCTTTGATAAAAATGTGTGATGTCAAATCCTCTGCCTCTTCACGGTTTCTCACTTTGCTATAAACGTACCGATAGATTGGGCCAAGGTTCTCTCGATACAACGACTGAAACTCCTGTCTATCCAGAGGAGCAAATTGTGCCGGTGAGTAGTGCTGCATAGCCTTTTCTTCAATCATAACTTTGCCAAACGCTTCATTCATGAGAACAGTCTACACTTCATGGGCCATCCATGGCATCGGAAGAACCTCCGGATTTGTGAAGTGTATTGAAATGGCAAGATGGCCTGATATGGGAAGAAATGCCTAATCCAGAAGGTCGTTTAGAGAGCAGGGATTGCACGCCATGCGAAGAAATACCCATTCAGTCTGCAGGAAAGGCTGAAAGGTCGGAGGATGCAGTGCCGATGTCAGGCCAATTTATGGCGAATGGCAAAAGCCGCAGCGGCAGCGCGGTTCTCACTCGTGGTCTTGTTGAAGATGTGGGTGAGGTGGTGGGCGATCGTTTTCTCGCTCAACCTCAACTCCTTGGCGATCTCGCTGTTGGTCAGCCCTCGTGCCACCAGACGTAATACCCCTACTTCTCGTGCTGTCAGTCCAGCAGGATAGGTGGATGATGGAGTGGTCACTATCGTGGTTGATAGCGATCCTTGCATAGTGAGGGCCTGCTCAGGTGTCATGGTGCGTCCCTGTGCCCATGCACTAGCGAAGGCTTCTGCACCCAATTTGGCGCGTGCAGCAGCGACCCTCTGTTCATAGTCGGCGCGCTCGATAGGTGCAATGTGCATACCGACCGATTCACGTAGGACTTCTGCAGCACCCCAGAGCCGTGCCGCCCGGACAAATTCACCCTGCCTTGCTCCTAGACTTGCCAATCCATCCAGACAAGGGACTATCAGCCACACATTGTTCAAGTCCCTACCAATCGCCAGGCTCTCCTCGTAAAGGGCATAGGCTGCTGTATGATCGCCATGAACACTGACCACCCGAGCTAGTAGAGCGAGTGACTCAGCAGTACTATGCCGAGATCCTACCTCTCTTCTGAGTCGCACACTCTCCTCAAGCAGCGAACGCGCTGTAGCGATATCGCCTCGGTTGAGTACTATTTGTCCACGGAGTGCGTTTGCAGAGGCGAGGCTATCCTTGTCACTTAATTCTCTAGCGAGTGCTAGGCCCTCTTCCAGCAAGGAGTGTACCCTTACTTGGTCTCCCTCGGAAACAAAGAGTACCTTTGCCAGTTGGATAAGCGAAAAGGCAATGCCTCGCTTATGCTCGTTCTTCCTATGCAGTGTTAGACTCTCCTCTAACAGCTCACACGCCCTGGTATACTCCCCCTGGCCAATGTCAAATAGTGCTTGTTGGTAGAGCAACCAGGCCAGGGAGTCAGTTTGACCCAGCTTTCTGGATAATGCCAAAGCTTCTCCTATCAGAGTGCTTCCCGCTGCCAGATCACCTCTTTGATAGAGAGCAGACCCCAAGAGTTGGAAGGAGAATACTGTTCCCTCCTGATCTTCGAGTTCTCGGAACAATACAAGGCTTTCTCGAGCCAAAGCTTCCGTACAAGGATAATCGTTCTGGACAATGGCCAGATTCGCTGCTGCAATGAGGGCCTTGGCACGGATCGGTATGGCGACTCCTATGCCTGCTGCCAGTGCTCGCTCCAGGAAGGCCCGTCCTTCATTCACAAATGCACGCACCAGCCAGAACCGCCGTAGTGCGCCTCCCAGGCGCAGGCCTATCTCGATACGCTGCTGAGTTGCCCCTGGCTCTATAGACCATTGTAACGCAGCACGCAGATTGTCATGCTCGCGCTCTAACCGTTCCAACCATACAACTTGCTGCGGTCCCCCATATTCTGGTTCCGCCTCTTCGGCCAGGGCAAGGTAGTAGGTGGCATGTGCCTGCCGGGTGATCTCCTCCTCCCCTCTAGCGGCGAGAACCTCCAAGCCATACTCTCGGATCGTCTCCAGCATCACGAGCCGTGGCTCCTCTCCCTCCCGCTCGATCTGTAGCAGTAAGCTCTTATCGATGAGTGATGCGACTCCGTCCACAACCTGTCCTGCTCCATCAGCAAATGCGCTGCACAGCGCCTCAACTGCCTCTAACGTGTAGCTCCCGACGAAGACAGAGAGCCGCCGGAAGAGCTGCTGCTCCGTTTCATCTAGCAGGTTGTAGCTCCACATAATCGTGTTGCGCAGCGTCTGATGGCGGGCCGGGACGCCCTGGACGCCGCCCGTCAATACGTCCAGGCGGTGGGTCATCCGCTGGAGGAGGGCTCGTGGTGGAAACAGCTTACTACGGGCCGCCGCCAGTTCAATCGCCAGCGGCAAGCCGTCCAGGTGAACGCAGATGGCGGCGATCGCCTGGATGTTCGCTTCCGTCACGGCCAAGTCAGGCTTGATCGCGAAGGCCCGCTCCAGGAAGAGTGCAACCCCTGCATACTGGGCAAGGTCTTCATTAGCTGCAAGCTGCGTGCGTTTGGGCAGCGCCAGCGGGGGAACCGGGAACTCGTGTTCTCCCTGGATATGCAGCACGGCGCGGCTTGTCACCAGGATTTTCAGGTGAAGGCAGGCAATCAGTAACTCCGTTAATTCTGGTGCGGCAGACACCACCTGCTCGAAGTTGTCCAGCAGCAGCAAGAGATATTTATCGTGCAAGAATGCTTTCAGATACTCCATATGTTCCGTTGACACTCGTTGTCCGCTATGTTGATGTTCCAGACCGAGCACATGGGCGATGGTATCAATGACCATCATGGGATCGCTGACTGCAGCCAGTGACACGAAATAGGTTCCATCGGCAAACGTATCAAGCAGTTCAGTCGCGACTTGCAGGCCAAGGCGTGTTTTGCCAATGCCGCCCATCCCTGTAAGGGTCACCAGCCGCACATCGGCGCGTTGCAAGAGAGCGGAGACCTCCGTCACCTCCTGTTCACGTCCAATCAGTGAGCTGAGTTGCACAGACAGATTGTTCAACCGGACATCGAGCGTCCTCAGAGGCGGGAAATCAGCAGGTAGGTCCGCCATGACCACCTGGAAGAGACGTTTGGGGTCACGAAAATCCTTGAGGTAATATACCCCCAGATCACGCAGGCTCACTCCCTCGGGCAAGTCGTGTTCTACGAGTTGCTGGGTCGTCCTGGAAAGTAACACCTGCCCACCGTGCGCGACGCTCAAGAGTCGTGCCGCAAGGTGTACATCCAGACCGACATATCCCTCGGAGGAAGGCTCTGGCTCACCTGTATGCAAGCCCATACGCACACGCACCTCCACACCTTCCGGCCAGGTGTGAGCGGCAAGGCTGCGTTGGGCGATTACAGCTGCCGAGACAGCATCAGTAGCGCGGGCAAAGGCGACGAAGAAGGCATCTCCCTGCGTGTCCACTTCGTGGCCATTCCACTGCTGGAAAGCGGCACGCATCAGTTGCCGGCATGTTGTGAGTACGCGCTCATAGCGGTCACCCAATTGCTGGAGGAGCTGCGTTGATCTAGCGATATCGGTGAAGAGCAGCGTCACCGTCCCCTCTGGTAGTTTGCTTGTGAGGCTTTGTCCAGCTTTGACCTGGTACTCTGAAACTGGAGCAAAATGGCTTCCTTCAGCCGTTTCTGCCCGGCTGGCCCCCTCTATGGCCATCGCAAAGGCCTGAATACTCGCAAAACGTTGCTGTGGATCCTTGGCCAGCGCTTTGAACACGACCTGCTCCAAGGCAGGCGGGATGGTCGGAACCTGCTCGCGTAAGGATGGCGGAGGCATAAGCGTATGTTTGACAGCGATCTCAGGGAATGACCCGTGAAAGGGACGATCTCCGCAGAGCCATTCATAGATAACGACACTTAACGCGTACTGATCGCTGGCTGGACTTGCTTGTGCCTGGAACTGCTCCGGCGCCATGTAGGCAATTGTTCCAGCCGCCTCTTGAGTCTTCTGCGAGTGTACACTTTCTACCAGGATGGCGATACCAAAGTCGCTGAGCAAGACCTCGTGGTTCCGTCCGAGCAGCATATTCTCCGGCTTGATGTCACGATGTACCAGCCGTTTATCATGCGCATACTGTAAGGCGTCGGCGACTTGCTTCACGTAGGTAACGACGATATCGAGCGGGAGACGTGTCCTATTGGGGTAGCGCAGGCGCAGGTTCCCATTGGGGGCATAGTCCATCACCAGAAAAGGCGTCGCATTTTCCACACCGAAGTCCAGGATCTGGATGATATGGGGATGTCGTAAATGGGCAATGATGCGTGCCTCGCTAAGAAAGCGATCCACGTCAGAGCTTGTCAGCCGCTCATGCAGTAATTTTATGGCCGCCTGAGTTTGAAGATAGATATGCTGTCCGAGGAAAACATCAGCGAAGTTCCCCCGACCCAACAAGTGGTTAAGGCGATAATTACCAAGCTGCTCTCCTAGGCGGTCGACCACGGTCGCACCTCCTTTTAGATACCCGTCTTCTCTTTACGACTTCTCAATCTCTTTCAGCTCCTCCATTATACGTGAAACTCGGATCTCTATCAACTTGCATGCCATCCTGGCGTTCATTTTTTACGTTTTCTATGTGATGTATCATCCTCTTCTCTGCCTCGCAGAGGCATCCCGCTTGGGACATCTTTTCATAAAAATCGGATACGTGTGCCAAGAAAATCGAGAAGGGGCAAACCTCTGCTCAATGCACCTGCAAGCGGATATCTTGACAACCAAGCAGCAAGAAGACGTCTTCTCTTTGTCCCTGGGAGGAAAACAGGGCAAGGAAGACACAAACATGCAATACTCCTGCTGCCTTCGCAGCCCCGCTCGCCTGACCCTGGCTAACTGGCACGGACCCAGGCCGGGTCTGTGCGCGAAAGCACTCGCGCCGTTCCTGCGATACTCGCCATGACGATGAGGGCGATCACGAGCGGAGAGACGATGGACACGTGAAAGATCAGTAGACTCCCGAGGAGGGCACCCACCAACATGGCCGCCACCGCAATCAAGCGGCGGCCTGCTCTCGATCCGCTTCCGCCCACCAGATGACTGTCGGCAGAGATGCCGACGATGGTCAAGGTGAGGACGGTCGTCGTCAGGTCGGGCACCGCGAGCTTGCGAGCGGTGGCGTTCTGGAGCCCCATCGCGATGCCTAGCACAATGATGAGTCCATAGCTTACCCCTGGTGGCACCAGATTGCCCGACAGCGCAGCCAGGACTGCCGCGGCGCTCAGCAAGAGCGTTTGCAATGCTGCGGCAACGCTGAGGAGACGTCCCCGGTGCTGGCCAAGGCGCGATCCAAGCAGTCCCCCACCCAGGGAGCCCAGGACAAAGGAGCAGAGCGCCACCAGAGAGGCGAGGATCGAGAAGCCAGATGCGCCGGCGAGAGCGAACGCCAAGAAGACGACGTTGCCGGTCATGTTGGCCACGAAGACGTGGCCAAGAACCAGATAGCTAAACGCGTCGACCAGACCGGTGACCAGGGTCATGGCGACCAACAGCGGAGGCAGCGGACCGTGCTTGACCTCACCACGCGGAACGAGCGTCTGTCGGACTTCCGTGAAGAAGGTAGTCATAAGAAAGAACACTCCTGCTCCTAGGAGCATGAAAAATGCCATCCTGATATCGAGTGTCCTGCGATTTTGAACACATCAATTCCATGCACTCCTGGCTGAGACACGACGTGACCCACTTTTGATCAGAAGAAAACCCAATCCTACGAAGTTACATCCCCTCGCAAGGAGTATACCAGATGGGGAGCGCATTCTCCAGACGTTGAAGGTTCATTTTCGACCCTTCAGCCCCATTTTCGATCCTTCGGCCCTCGTTTCTTCGAACTTTCGGCCAATTTACCAAATAGAGA
Source organism: Ktedonobacter sp. 13_1_20CM_4_53_11 (assembly GCA_001919995.1). The sequence continues at coordinate 136 of MNIY01000140.1, read as the reverse complement.
ATTGCTCAGTACAGGAGATGTAGCGCCGATTTCCATCCATTACCACGAATCTTCCGCTCCAGGAGGGATACGAGCGAAGTGGTTCGCTTCTGTTCCGAACCTTGAGCCCAATTTTTTGCCATTGAGTCTGATTCTT
>MNIY01000001.1 GCA_001919995.1 Ktedonobacter sp. 13_1_20CM_4_53_11 | reverse complement strand
CAATGTCGACCAGATGCTTGCTCACCGAGCCAGATTGCGCCTCATCGAGGGCGAGCCGTCCCTTTTCGGGGCCAAGAGTGAACAGCAAAGGTGACCTGGTAGCCGCCTCTGCGAGGGCTTGCGCCTCGGGTTCCAGCTGAATCCGGTTGGTCATTGGTCTCGCTCCTCGATTACGAATGACAACGCACGTCGTGTATCCGGCGAAATGGCCTTCATTCCATTCACCTCACACCTCCGCAGCCTGATGGGTGCGGTCGGGTGCCGACAGGCTACTCGCCACCATCCTGCGCCACTATGCGAGGATGCTTCTGTTTTGTAGTATACTAAGCAGCGTACTTGAAGTCACCGGACATCGCGTCACTTTAGCACTGCACATTCCTTCACATCGCAGCGTTTGTGAGAAGGAGACGGAAAGGGGACGTCCATGAAGGGATCCTCGTACCGCGAGCGAGACTACGCCTTTGGGCAGGTGATGCTGACCTTGCGCACCAGGCTCGAGCTGACGCAAACCGAATTAGCTGATTTGCTTGGTGTCACCCGCCGCGCCGTGATCGATTGGGAGGGAGGCCTCACCTATCCCAAGGCCGACCACCTGAAACAGTTCGTGGCCCTCGCCACCCAGCGCCAGGCCTGGCCTTTTGGGCGTGAGGCAGAGGAGGTTCGTGCTCTCTGGCAAGCGGCCCGCCAGAAGGTGCTCCTCGATGAAGCATGGCTTGGTGGGCTGCTGTCCCACATACAGGCTCCCCCGGCATCCCAGCCCGGAGAGGAGACCAGTGTCACTGCCCCACCACCCGACGCTCTCGCTTCTCCTTCCAGGGGCGGGCCACGCGTCGATTGGGGCGACGCACTCGCCGTCACGAGCTTCTATGGGCGCGAGTGGGAACTGGACCTGCTCTCTGAGTGGGTGGTCCAGGAGCGCTGTCGGGTGGTAAGCGTGCTGGGCCAGGGTGGCATTGGCAAGTCGGCACTGGCGACGAAGGTGATGCACCGCGTGGCGGAGGACTTCGAGGTGGTCATCTGGCGCTCCTTGCGCGATGTCCCAACCTGCGAAGCGCTGCTCGACAGCTGCCTCCAGGTCCTTGCTCCCCAGGCGCTGAGCGACTTCTCTGCTAGCCCCGAAAGACGACAGGACCTCTTGTTAGAATGCTTGCGCAGCAGACGTGTTCTGCTGGTGCATGACAACCTGGAATCGTTTCTGGAGGAAGGAGAGGACAGCGGTCACATACGTCCCGGCTACGAGGGATTCATCCGGGTGCTGCGCCGGATTGCCGAGACCGAGCATCAGAGCTGCCTGCTGCTGACCAGTCGGGAGAAACCGAGCGACCTCGTGCCGCTGGAAGGCAGCCGGGCTCCCGTGCGTGCCTTGCGCCTCGCCCGGCTGGATGCCGAGGCGTGCCAGCAGTTGTTGGCCGAAAAGGGGGTTGCAGGCAGTGTAGCTGAGCAACTCCGGCTGGTCGAGGCCTACGCGGGCAATCCCCTGGCCCTCAAAATCGTGGCGCGGACCATCGTGGAACTCTTCGATGGCCAGATCGTCCCATTCCTGGAGCAAGGTGAAGTGGTCTTCGGCGGGGTGCGCGCGCTGCTCGATGAGCAGTACGCCCGCCTCTCAGCGGTCGAGCAGAGCGTGTTGCTATGGCTGGCGATCCTGCGCGAGCCAGTGAACCTGCAGGAGCTGCTGGCGGTGCTCGGCGTACCGCTGCCGCGATCTCAGGTGCTGGAAGCGATCGATGGCTTGCGCCGCCGCTCGCTCATTGAGCGGGGAAAGCTCCAGGGGAGCTTCACGCTGCAATCGGTCGTGATGGAATATGTGACGACACGGCTCATTGCAGAGGTGACCAGCGAGATTAAGCAGGGCCGTTTCTCGCGCCTGGTCGAGCACAGTTTGGAACTGGCTCCCTCCCAGGAATATGTGCGGCAGACCCAACAGCGCCTCCTTGTGGCCCCCATTCTGGCTGGCTTGCGCAGCTCCTACCCTTTGCGAACCGCGCTAGAGGAGCAACTGCTCGTGTTGCTCGTCCAGCAGCGCGAACGGGCTGACGACGCTCAGGGGTATGGATCGGCGAATCTCCTTGCGCTGCTGCGAGAGCTTCGCGGGCATCTGCGTGGCCTGGACCTCTCACAGCTCTCACTGCGAGGCGTCTATCTTCAAGGGGTCGAGATGCAAGATACGACACTTTCCGGGGCTACCCTGCAAGAGACGGTCTTTACCGGGTCGTTTGACCCTCCATGGTCGGTGGCGACGAGCTCCAATGGGTCCTACTGGGCTATGGGCAGTAGGCGCGGAGGAGCACGTGTGTGGCGTGACGACGGGAAAACGTTGGACCTGGCCTGGCAGGCGCATACCGCTGCGGTAGAGGCACTCGCCTTCAGTCCAGATGAGCATACGCTCGCCACCGGGAGTTGGGATGGTACCATCAAACTGTGGTACCTGGAGAACGGTGCCTTGCTCTGGCTGGGACAGCATACCGGCAGCATCCATCGTCTCGTCTTTACTCCTGATGGCTGTACACTCGCCAGTAGCGGAGATGATGCCGCTATCCGGCTCTGGGATGTCTCCACCGGGAAGCACCTCCTGACGCTCTCCTGTCAGAACAGCGCGGTCTATGCACTGGCCTGGAGTCCGGATGGGAGCCTGCTAGCAGGTGGCTGCTTCGATGGAAGTATTCACATGTGGCAGATGCAGGTGGGACAGGCAGCTCCGTCAGGCACCGCCACGCGTCTCCTCACCAGATGATTTGGCTCTGGGATGTCGAACGGGGCAGCTATAGTATGGCGCTCCACGGGCATACAGCCGTTGTGCATGATCTGGCATTCACGCCCGATGGCCGCAGCCTGCTCAGTGGAAGTGAAGATGGCAGCTTACGGGTGTGGGATGTGGAGCGTGGGCAGTGTGCGCGTGTTATCCAGGGCTACGCGGTCACTCTCTACGACGTGGCCTGGAACCCTGATGGTACCTGGCTTGCTAGCGCAGGCTCCGATACACTGGTGACCATCTGGGAGCGTGATGGCAGGACTCCGCCCAGGCTGCTGCGCGGCCATAGTTGGATGGCGTATGGGGTCGCATGGAGTTCGGATGGGCGGCTGCTGGCCAGTAGCGGGCTGGACAATACCGTCCAGGTGTGGGACGCGACCACAGAAGCCGGTGTGCAGACCTTGCGCGACCCCAACCACCCCGACACTTCCTTCTTCGGCATAGAGTGGAGTCCAGATGGCAGGTTTCTGGCCGGTGGGAGCTATCAGCAGGAGGTGCAGGTGTGGGAAGTGAGCACGGGCACCCGCCGGTGGGTTGGCCGTGGGCAGCCAACCACGATCCGTCGGGTGGCGTGGAGTCCAGACGGAACGCGCCTGGCAAGTTGCGGCTACGATGGCAGCGTCATCCTGTGGGAGGCCGCCACCGGCACGCAGCAGGCCCGCCTGCAAGGGCATCGTGGCATGGTCATGAGCGTGGCCTGGAGCCCTGATGGGACGCGCCTGGCCAGTGGTGGCGGGGGTCGAGGCAGTGGAGAGCTCTTCGTCTGGGATGCCCGCAGCGGAGCCCACAGTGGAGAACCTCTATACGCCTTGAGTGAGCTGAGCGAGGTCGTGTATGCGCTGGTGTGGAGTCCGACCGGCACGATGCTGATCAGTGGGGGCAGTGACGGTATGCTCCGCTGGTGGGATGTCGAGCGCAGGAAGTGCGTGCTGACGCGCCATGCGCACCAGGGAACAGTCCAATCGCTCAAGATGAGTCCCGATGGCCGCTCGCTGGCCAGTTGTGGGGACGATGGCGCTATCAGCATCCGGGAACTGGCAAGCGGCAAGCAGCTACGCACCCTGCGGCGTGATCGACCCTACGAGCGACTGGATATCAGCAGGGCAAAGGGATTGACGCGGGCTCAGAGGGCGTCGTTGTCAGCGTTAGGGGCCATTGAGCACCATCCTGTCTCAGACATCTAGCACACTCTCGCATTCTGGCCACCACGGCTGCATCAAGTCAATACACGTGTCCCTCAAACGTATGCTCAAAGGACGTGAGAGATACCAACACGGTCGCCAAAGGGCAGTGACTCCCCTCGCTCCTCAGTATATACTCTTCCGTAGAGAAAACGTCCGCTTTCTCGTCTTTTTCATCTCGGCTGGTCTTTTTTCCGCCGCACTCATCAAGCTATTGCTCGCTGCTGTCACTACAGACGTCGTCTCACGTCTTCTTGATTAGTTACAACTGTAGAATTAGGGCGATCCCTTAAGCAATTGATTGAAACCATCACCTTGCTCGGAGAAAGAGGCAAGAGCCAGAGCTTGGGATTCGAAGCTGTCCAGGGCCGTTTGCGTTGGGCGGTTCAGTGAGGATTGTGGTACTAGCACCGCTCCCATCTGGTCCGGCAGTGACGTTGTTCAGCGTGAATGTCGGGGGAACGAATATCGAGTTGAAGATTAAGCCGGTCGTGGGAGCTCGCGCTCCGCAGACGCCAAGGAGAATTTGAACAGCATGAACGCTGCCAGGCTGGAGCCCGGAGAGTGCAATCTTGACGGCAATAGTTGGCGTCGGCGAGCTTCCAACGCCGATTCCCTCCAGGAGTGCACTTCCGTCCGCGTCGGAGCCTTTTACCGAGCCGAGATCAACGCTCGCTCTTTCCGGGGTACTCGTCCCGAGGGCGACGTGATGGAGATGGCTTCCATTGGGATTGGTTGAGGTTGCAACTGGCTGGAAGTCATTCCTTGCCCTGGCACCCGCCGCAAGGTCGGCCAAGAAAGGGCAGCTACGACTGCGACCAGGGCGCGGGTAACTCGCTCGTTCCAAGCAGGCGAAAGGTGGCCTTGACCGAACCAAAGCTTACCACATCTCCGTTCTGGAGCAATTCCGGCTTGAGCGGGGTTAACGTCAACTCGCCCAGCCGCGTCTTATTTCGACTCTTGAGATCTTCGAGAGAGAAGAGGGTTTTCTCAAGGCGAATCCGCGCGTGCTGGCGCGAGACTGTGCCCGAGGTGTCGAACTGCGTGAGGTCGATCTCTGGCGTGATTCCGCGATTGGGATCGACCCGCCCGACAATCACATGGTCCTCTTTGATTGCGATACGTTGCACAACCTGCTCGTTCTGCTGGATGTCCAGAAATGCGTAGATTTTTGCGCTCTCCGGCACCAGCGGCTTGATGCTGAGTGGTTGCCTGCGTACACTCTTCTCGCTCTCGGGTGAGGACCTGAGCACGGTCTGCTCGGCTTCTTCCAGTTCCTGATCTGTGATGAGCCTGGATCTGAGCACGGTCTGCTCACCTTCTCCCAGCTCCTGATCTATGATGAGCTTTGCGCTCACTCGCCTGGGCATGAATGGCAAAGATTTCAACGCCGCGAGCAGAGTAGCCGCGTGCTCAGGGCGCTGCAGCGGGTGGTCAGCATCAAGCTCCGGCAGTGCCGAGAGCACCTTGCCATTACGCACGAATAACCTTCTCCAGTTGGATGGATCCAGTGGAATGAGTGCGTGGCGCTGACGTCGAGCGGCATCGATAGCGTTGGCGCGCACGCTCGCGTCGATACCGCTCGCCTTACTGATCTGTTCGATGCGTTCCGCCCCGAAGTTGATCGGGGCTGCCTGGCTGTATTCCTTCGCGCCCACCTGAAGCCAGGCATGGGTGTCTTCTCTGATGCTATCGGCAAGCCGGCGGATAGCATCGGTTGGTGAGGTGCCCGCATCCCGCGCCTGCCAATACTCAAGGATGCGGGCGCTGTGCCCAATCATCCCCGTCATCGCACCACCACTGGTCAGGAAGTGACCATTGCCGAAGGAATCGCCTGCGACTACGCCGTTGGCAGCGATCAGGGGGTCGGATCCGACTCGCTCGACGAGACTGAACAACGTCGGTCCATAGATCATCTGGACTTTCATCAGCTCTTGCCTGGGAATTTCAAGGATCTCTGCAGCCTGCTTGATATAGTAGTCGTAGATCAAATGTTGGTAGGAGGCGAAGAACTCGGGCGAACTGGGGTCAGTCCCTGCTGGAAGGAGTCCCGACTCGATGGGATCGAAGGTTTTGAAGTCTGGAACCTGAACCAGAACCCAACCCACCTCTGGATCATTCTCATGGCCCACGGCGATTTGCCGCACCCAGTATTCCTTGCCATCCTGGTCGAATGCTGAGGAGATGCGCCGTCGCAGGCGGCCGCCGACGAGCACTTCGACCAGGCCAGCCAGGAAGTCCGCTTGCGCCACCACCGATCCACGCCCATCTCCGTGATCGACCTTGACGTCCTGTTGCTCGAATCCCAGACGTTTCGCGTCAGTACTGTTGAACCCTTGGGCTATCATGAACAGCTCGGGTACACCGAGTTCAATGACCTCACTGCCCGGTTCCCGCACACGGACGAACTGCCCCTTAAAATCGAATTCCTGGAGGGCCTCGATGCGAATGCGCTTTCGCCCATCGAGACAGGGAATGAACCCATCGCCATCAGCCGGGACCACACGGTGGTGAGTGAACAGCTGGACCCGGGGCTTGCGGTTGGTCTCCCGATCCTGCTGCTCGATCAACTCCAGGTAGCGGCGCAGCAATTTCTGGATGGACGCAGCCTCCGCCTGGAACGTGGACGGGCCATCGAGCACCTCCACCATCGTGGTGCGGATCTTTCGAGGATCTGGTCGATCTGGTGGCGTGGGCGGCTCCAACAACGTAATGACTCGGTTCGGCAGGCCGTCGCGCCATCGGTCGTCGATGAATTCGACGTGGTGGATGGTTCCCACGATATGCTGGTCTGCGTCGAAACCGTCGATGATCTCATCCGCAACGATGTCTCCAGCGGCGGTGTGCGGGCTGTAGAAACACTCCGCGAGGCGAAATAGCCGTCCATCTCCCCGACGAGGTATCCGCTCCTCGCCGTATCGTTCGAGCATCATCTGGTCGATCAGGCCGAGCTGGTGATAGAAGTCTTCACGGATGTTCCAATGCACGCCGAGAAAGGGATCGCCGCGCATCTCGACACCCACCGCCCGACGGCCCATTGCCACGGTCCACAACATGGACATCATGTTCGTCCCGCCCAGACCCAATGCCAGAAAGTCTGGAGCGATCATCACTTCATTCTTAGCATCCATAGGTAGTGTTGCCCTCCTCATGAGCATTCGTTGAGATTGTGTGTTTGTCAATGATCCTTGTTAATAGCACCTGGTGAGAGAATAGCAGAAAACTTCTGCACTGGCTGTGAGCGAGCTCTCTTTTGTGTATAGATTTGCTTCACAGTTCTCTTCTCACGTTTGGTTCATTATGTTCCCCTCGTCCTGATTTCCATTTTTCTAGTCCGCTTGCGCTTTCATTTCACTTCTGCTATTTCGGCAGCCAGGGCCTGGCAGACACGCTGATACTCCTGCTCGAGGTGGGTAACCAACTCCGCCGCCTGTTCGACGGTTCCGGTCTTGCCGATAGCCTCTAATTCAGCGCTGAGGGCCGCCATCGTCTGGGCTCCCAGGTTGTTACTGCTGCCCTTGAGGTTATGAGCCGCACTTTGAAGCTGATCAGGCTGCCCCCGGGCCATGGCTTCACGCAGTGCCTCCAACAGCAGTGGCGTCTCGAACTGGAACGCCTCGGCCAATTCCTGCACGATATCCGGTTCGCCTTGCCCCTGGAACTGGCGCAGTTCGGACAGCACCGCCGGGTCGAGCGCCAGGCCGAGCACGACCTGGCTCTGGGCAGCCACGGTTGGAGGAACAACCTCAACAGGCTCCTCAAGAGGCAGCGTCCGGTTTATTGCCCAGCGCCCGGTTCGCTCCAACGCCGCCTGTAATGCTTTGACCTGGATCGGCTTGGTGAGGTAGTCATCCATCCCGGCGGCCAGGCACTCCTCGCGGTCGTCCTGCATGGCATTGGCCGTCATGGCCACAATGCGCGGGCGCTGCTGCTCGGTTGGCCAGCTCTCATGAATGGCGCGGGTGGCTTCCAGGCCGTCCATTTCAGGCATCTGCACATCCATCAAAATCATGTCGTAGCTCTGCCGCTGCAAAGCCTCCAGGACTTCCAGGCCGTTCGCGGCGATATCGGCCCGATAGCTCATCCGCTGCAGAAGGAGCAACGCTAGCTTCTGATTGACGGTATTGTCCTCGGCCAGCAGAATACGTAAGGGGAGCCGCTCACCCAGCATGGCATCGAACTGCAAATCTGCCGTATCCGCCCTCCTCAAAAGAGGCTGTATGTGCTCCTGCTCGGCACAGAGGGAAATCAGCGTATTGTACAGCTGTGAGGGCTTGATCGGTTTGTTCAGGAAGGCTGCGAACTCGATTCCCCGCGTGTCCACCTCGCGCCGACCCAGGGATGTGAGCATGACCAGGGGCAGCATCTGGCCGTCCAGGTAGCGGTGGATTTGCTCGGCGAGCGTCAGGCCATCCATGTCCGGCATCTGCATATCCAGGACGGCCACGTCGAAAGAGGCACCAGCCTGCACCTGCGCGAGAGCCTCCCGGCCGGAAGCGCATGCGTGGGGGAGCATGCCCCAGGACTGCGTTTGCAATGTGAAGATAGAGCGGTTGGTCGCGTTATCATCCACGATCAAGATGCGCTTGCCGGCCAGGTGGGGCTGGTTAGGGTCCTGGTAGGGGTGCGAGCGAGCGAGAGCCGCCTGGGCCAGGATGGTGAAATGAAAGGTCGAGCCAACTCCTGGCTCGCTGCCGACCCACATCGTCCCGCTCATCAGCTCAGCCAGGCGCTTGCTGATGGCCAGCCCGAGGCCGGTGCCGCCGTAGCGTCGGGTCGTCGAGGCATCCACCTGGCTGAAGGACTGGAACAGGCGATTCATCCCCTCCTCTGAAATACCAATGCCTGTGTCTCTGACCGCAAAAT
>MNIY01000040.1:5848-9101 GCA_001919995.1 Ktedonobacter sp. 13_1_20CM_4_53_11 | reverse complement strand
AAGTATCTACGCGCCTGTTCAGGCGAAAAATTTGATTTTCGAGTGCTTGTAGCCGTTCATGTTTTGTGATCACGGTTTTATTATAGTCTTATTTGGTTTTAAAACAAATGGGGATGGCGCCTAGATGATGAGTGCCGGATGGTCGAATTGTTAGGATCTGCTAGCAAAACGTATTCTCCGAGAGTCACTGTCATGCACATTAAAGCTTGATGAGCTTGCCATGCCACCATCAGAGCCTGTATCCTGTAGGGGATGAAAGGAGAGCATCATGTCTACGAACCCGTTTCCGAGCACGGGGCCGCGCCTCGGTAACGTGCGTGTGGTCTCGCTGAACCTGTGGGGGCGCAACGGAGCATGGGCCGACCGCCGGTCTGTGCTCATCGATGGTTTTCGCGCACTCCGACCCGATCTGGTGGCGTTGCAGGAAGTGATCAAGAACGACGAGTATGACCAGATGATCGATCTGCTCGGTCCTGGGTTCCACATCGCCCATCAGAAAGGCCGAGATCCTGAGGGGATGGGTATCTCGATCGCGAGCCGATGGCCGTTGGGAGAAGTGCGAGAGCTGGACTTACACGTAACACCCAGAACGGTGGACTTCCCCTGTACGACCCTCGTCGCAGAGGTCTTCGCGCCAGACCCTGTTGGTCCGCTGCTGTTCGTCAACCATTTTCCCAATTGGCAGTTGAACTTCGAGCATGAGCGCGAGTTGCAAGCCGTGGTAGCCGCGCGGGTCGTGGAGGAGCGTACGAGCCTGCGCAACCAGCATGTGGTGTTGGTCGGTGACCTCAATGCCGATCCGGAGGCAACCAGTATTCGCTTCTGGTCTGGCCGTCAGTCTCTGGGTGATATGAGCGTCTGCTACCGTGACGCCTGGGAGAGCACGCATCCGGGAGATCCGGGCCATACCTACACCCCTCGCAATCCTCTGCTGTGGGATTGGGACTGGCCGTTCCGACGAATCGACTACATCTTTGTGCGTTGTGGGGAGCACGGAGGACCTACTCTGGTCATTGCGGCTTGCGCGCGTATCTTCGACGAACCGATCAACGGTGTGTGGGCCAGCGACCATTTCGGCCTCGTCGCCGACCTCGCGATCCCGGCGCACAGGTGATCGCTCCTCCCTCCCAGACGAGCGCGGAATGTGGAGATGGCATGCATCCTGGGAACAGCACTGGGCCGAGAACATTGGTGCTGTTGCAGAAGAACATCCTGATGCCCTCCTGCAGCAGGCGCTCAGTGAAGATCTTCCTTGAGCGAGTAAGAGCGCGATAACTATTTTTCTCTGATGGTCATCTTGTCAGAGGAAGCGGATAGTACATTTCTGCTTATCAAACACATCCCTAGTTGGAAGGCAAGATGCTGTCTTATCCCTGCAAAACGATGGCTAGACGATGTCTAACGATCTATGAAAACGCAACCATAGAAGGTATAATCTGTATGAACGTTGAATGTTCACCTGTCTCACCTGCTGGAAGCAGGAGTTATACGCGTAACAGGCCAGAAACTTTGGTGTTCTCCAAAGCGTATGTGCCACCATCGAATCTGGAGATTCACAACCAGGTTGATCCTGAAAGGAGGAATTCATCCCATGAGCACGATCACCACAAAGGACGGCACCCATATCTATTACAAGGACTGGGGCACGGGGCAGCCTGTCGTCTTCAGCCACGGTTGGCCGCTCAATGCCGACGATTGGGACGACCAGCTGGTCTTCGTGGCCTCCCATGGCTATCGCGCGATCGCCCATGACCGTCGCGGCCATGGGCGATCCAGCCAGCCCTGGGACGGTAACGACATGGACACCTACGCCGACGATCTGGCGGCGCTCATCGACACGCTTGATCTGCACGACGCGGTGCTGGTCGGCCATTCCACCGGCGGCGGTGAGGTGACCCGCTACATCGGTCGCCACGGCACCTCGCGCCTGGCCAAGGCCGTGCTGGTCGGCGCGGTGCCCCCGCTGATGCTGAAGACGGAGGCCAATCCAGGCGGCACGCCAATTGAGGCGTTCGACCAAATCCGCGCCGGCGTCAGCGCGGACCCGGTCTCAAAGGCGCACTCGACTGCATCAAGGCCTTCTCCGAGACGGACATGACGGAGGACCTCAAGAAGTTCGACATTCCGACCCTGATCATCCACGGTGACGACGACCAGATCGTGCCCATCGGTGACTCGGCCCTTCTCTCCTCGAAGATCGTCAAGGACGCGACCCTGAAGATCTATCCGGGCGCGCCCCACGGCCTCAGCAGTACGCACAAGTATCAGTTCAACGCCGACCTGCTGTCCTTCCTGAGATCCTAGAGCGGGGCTCAGAAAGATTGAGCCTGGGGTTTTGAGAAAATATTCTCATTCTTAACATAGTCATATGGCTCAATACTTTCGCACAACGCTGTAGACGTGGGAGACCATTTAAATGCGGATGTTGGAGTTCAACGAGACTGGTACGACCTGCCGGATGGGGTCATCTGCCAGCAACGCTGTTGGCTTCTGAATGAGGAAGCGATCGGGGTACCAGCACCCGCATTTGAATGGTCTCGCGGCTAGAGCTGGGGACAGGTGGCGATCACGATGTCCCTTACAGCTTCGCCTTGTCTCTCTCAATGCCACAAGTCCTCATTGGCAACAGATTCGCCCTTTGCTCAAAGACCCGGCACAAATCACCTATGAAATCATTCGCCCTGTGATTTTGTGGGGTGAGACGCCCAAAGAGCGCGCGGCAGAAACAGGAGGGCCCTTGCGAGTGCGATTTATACCTCTCCTGCGCAAAGTTCGTGACCACCCGCGAATATGCTCCACGCTTACGACGACGGCGTAAACAAGAACAGGAACTAGTGCAAGATGCAGCCACACGTGGCTGGCAGCGAGAGGTGGAGCGTCATCAGTGTACGATCAGACGCATTGAACAGCTCTTAGCAGATCTGGATGAACCACTTGACGGACCAGAGGCAAGGGATTAGTCTAATGGGGAAGGAGAAATGCGAGATGTTGAGTGATCAAAGGAGAGAGAGGCTCGATATCTCCCGGCTTGTGCCGGAGGCACAAGCGATTGTGCATGCCGCTGCAACTGTCTATCTCCACCACCTCGGTCAGTGGTGCATGGGGGTGCTTGTCCACGGCTCAGCCCTGAAGGGAGACTACATTCCGGGGTGCAGTGATATCGATTTCCAACTCTACCTCGAGCCAGCAGCATTCACGCAGAAAGGTCAGCTCCCGCTCGAGGTGTGTCTGGCTCTTCAGCGAGACTTAGCCC
>MNIY01000040.1:0-5750 GCA_001919995.1 Ktedonobacter sp. 13_1_20CM_4_53_11 | reverse complement strand
TGAAGGACTGCTGGAGCATGGAGGAGGGAGATTGGCCTATCGAGTTCGTTTGCTCTGCACGGATGTCTGGCCTATGCTCTATCACATCCTCACCATCCAGCAGGGAAACGGTCTGGGGATGTGGAACTTGCCCAAGCGCAAAGCAATGGACCTCCTGCCAAAGGAAAGTGCTTCGGCACAAACACTCTTGGCGTTTTATCAAGCCATTCGTACCTACTACCCCGAAGAAGCACCTGTTGAGGAAGGGCTGAGGGCCATTGAAAGTGGTGTCGCTTTTCTCAAGTCGGTGAAATCGTGGTGGAATGAGATCAATGCTAGTTAACCTGGCAAGTGTCTACATAATTGGAAACCAGCAGGCAAACGGTTCATACCACGCTCAAGCGCTGGGCAGAGGAGCAGTTCGCGGGGCTGCATGACAAACCGCGCACCCCGCACCACCCTGCCACGAAGGTGACACTCCAGGCGATGCACGAAGTGAAAAAGTTGGCGGAAAACCCTATCAGAACTATATGGAGTGGGAGGAGGATAGGAAACACATCAAAGAGGTGAAGAATCCGCGTGTGATCGAGACAGGCTACCGGTCGCCGCAGCTTCCCCTGTGGACGCTTGGCGCGGATCGAGTGGTTACTCGCGCCTTCAGTTGCCCGACTACCCAGTGCGCAAAAAGCCGCAGAGGAAGCCGGAGGTGATCCAGCTCCCTCTTCTTGGTCTTGATGGGGACCAGACGGATGCTCACGAAGCTCTCGGTTGATCGTCATATGAAGGATATCCAGCGGTGGCAGAAGCTAACGCAGACCTTCCCACAGTGCCCGCTCCGCGGATCGAGGATCGTCTACGACCGCGTTTCCCTTGCCCAGAGAGAGGAAGCCCTCGGCCCCGACCCGATAGTTGATGGTCACGCAGACGATGCCATCGCGGGCGAAACGACTGTCGTCATACCAGGGCGACGCACCAGTTCCGTGATACTCAAACAAACCGCCAGCAATCCAGACCATCACCGGGAGTCCGGCTGACCCGAGAGTCGTCGAGACCATAGCCGCCCTCAATCAGTTCTTTCAACCGCTGGGTGAAGCGTACTGCCGGAGCGCCATCGATCGTCTCGTGATCAAAGCTGATCGTCAGGCTCAGATATTCGCGGATGGCGATGTACCCGTCAACGACCCCCGGCTTCTCACCAATGCCGCCCACCGTCATCCAGAGGGAATGGGAGGGGAGAGGAATTCCCCATCCAGCCCCTTTCCCAAACATCCCCACTGCTGTGATGCCCACCGTCCCCCTGTACTTCTTCCACACCTGGGGAGACCTTTCCCCCATCCACACCATCACCCGAAAGGCTGAGAGCAACAGCAGCCAGGGCCAGTGGATAGCTTTGAACCCCTCCCAGGCTTTTGCCACGTCCTGCACCTGGGCTGCTCTGATCTCGTGATGAATCTCACGAAAGGTCTTGCGATTGGCTGCTCGGATGATGTAGGGAATGAGTTGCTTCTGGCCAGCCACGTTACGCTCAATCGGGGTATATACGTCCACCTCATCAAACAGGATGAGGCGCTTGCTGCCTTTGCGATAGGCCTGCACGGCTTTGTGCTCATCGACGGCCTTTGCCAGGCAGGCGATGAGGAACGCTGTGAACGACAGGGACTCTCCAGTGATCGCTTTGTGCTTCCGTAGGAACGCGCGCGCCCTGGTCACATCGACTTCGAGCAAGCCGTGGATCATGGGCTTGTGTTGGACGGAACGATACGCGATCGCTTCCAGGCGCCGCATCTTCGGATACGGGACCACCTGGTAATCGGCGTGCTGCTGTTTCATTCTCTCTCTCCCTCTGATGGGACAAGACGTTCAGTACGTGCTCGATAAATCGGCACTCTACACTTCTTCACTTCGTCGTACCCATCAGCATTTGTAACAGACCTTTCCAGTATGAAGTGTAATGCATGGATGTTACGAGGACATCACAAAAGTGGGCTGCACTCTCACAGAGCCATCACAGGTGAGCAAGGTGGGTCCGAGGGAGGGTGAGCAACAGGCGGCTTTGCATCCCTGATGTGGCTCCCATTTTTCTGCCCAAAGAGGTCAAGCATGATACGGCGAGGTGTGGCCAGTCCAATTGAACAAAAACTTCAGCGCAAGATCCGAGAAGTTTTGTCCCTCCTTCTGTGCTACACTGTTGCTTGTCTAGCACAGACATCTTGCACATGAACGGAGGTATCAGCACATGAAATGTGACCTCGGAGATCTCGCGATCTTCTATGAAACCTACGGCACCGGCCGGCCCATCGTGATGTTGCCTGGGCGGCCAAGCGATCATCACATTATGGAACGGTTCATGGAACCCCTCTTCACGCAGCGGGACGGCTGGCTGCGCATTTATCCTGACTTGCCCGGCACGGGGCTCACCCCGAGCGTGGACCGTCTGGCCACGCACGATCAGATGCTCGACGTGGTGCTGGCGTTCATCGACACGGTCATCCCCGGTCAACGCTTCGTGCTCGCAGGCCTGTCCTATGGTGGGTACCTGGCCCGTGGCGTGGTCTCCCGCAGAGCAGCGTCGATCGATGGCGTGCTGCTGTGTGCACCTCAGGTGAAGGCAGACCCCTCACAGGTCCATCTCCCACCCAGAACCACGCTTGTGGAAAACCCACAGCTTCTGGCCAGGTTAGAGCCGGACGAGGCACAGCTCGTCGAGGGCCTCGTCGTGGTGCAGAGCCCCACGGTGGTCGAGGCGGTACGCGACGTGTTGGCGGAGGTCCAGAGAGCCGACCACACCTTCAACGCGCGACTGGAGGCGGCCGGCCCCTCTTCCTTCGAAGTGGACACACAGCCCACCTTCTTTGGTGGCCCCACGCTCATTCTGACCGCACGACAAGACCACCTCTGTGGATACCGGGACGCCTGGGATCTGCTGGACAACTACCCCAGAGCGACGTTCGCTGTGCTCGATCGGGCCGGACATTTTGTGAATATCGAACAGGATGGACTCTGCCACGCCCTCATACGCGAGTGGCTGGATCGGGTGGAGGAATGCGAAAGCCGCTGACCGCCTACGGGTATCGTGCCCCACATGTCGTGGTCCTTTTCAAACATCATATGGCGAGGGGACCTTCTCTCAGCTAACAATTTTTTGCAAGGGATGCTATCAACATGTGTCAAGCATCCTTCAGGTCGGTTTCAACACAATCATCTGGATAGAGGAACATCTCCCGAGGGCCGATGAATCGGCTGTGGGCGCGATAAATCGGCCCCCTACGGGAGGGCCGGATGATGTTGTTCATTTGCATAAATGAGCGGAGTGCGCTGCCAGGGATGAGTGCCAACAGGTGCTATGTGTCGATGTCGATACATGGCGATGACCTGTTTAGCGTAGGGTTTGCCACTGGCGCGAATAAGGCGGGCAAGTTCGTCTTCAGGCTTGTCCTTCGCCCGAACTCAGTCGTTGGCTCGCATCCATCACCTGCCGGATCCGAAAGATCAGGTACAAACTCAGGCCAAACAATAGCATCGCGTTGGCCGGGTGCAGCGCGGCTAGCAGCGGAGCGCTGTCGCCAAGAGAGCCCAGAACTATCTGAATAAGGACCAGCACAAAAAGTAGGAACCCCCAAATTTTCATCCAGCTGGACACTTGCGCCAGCAGCCCCGCCAGCGCCAGCAGCAGCGACAGTACAAGCAGCACCAATCCCAGGAGGCTATGGGCATCCCGGCCCCAGACTGCGCCCCCAAAAAGAAAGGCTCCGATCAGAAAGCCCTGCAGAAAGATGCCCAGCAGTACCAGGCTGGCCAACACCAGGTAGAGATTCTGCGCCCAGCGCCGAGCAGGCGCGCGTTGAGAAGAGACTTGCATACGTGTTCCTTTCTTCGTGTAAAATGATACAGCAATCAATCATAAACAGAGCATACTTGCTCAGATGTGGCGTGAGAGCTGCCCGGTTCCTGGTCGGGCTGCACGTTTTGCAATTGAGCAATGGTGCGCTTTAGCCACTCGTGTTCGGCAGACAGCAGGGTGCGCAGGTGATCATCGATCACCCATTGCCTGATATCCCGCGCGCTCTCCATCGCCCGCTGCTGCCCCATAAGTTCCTGAGACCGCACTACCAGGTGCAGCCGCTCTTCCAGCACCGTCAGCGCCTCCTGCGACGAGAGAGTATGCAAAAAAAACAGACTGAGATCCATCTCATCCGCCTCGCGACCGCTGGCATGCAGCGCATTCCTGAAAAGAGCAAAGAAGCGTTGTCGCTCGCTCGGTGTTACCGCAGGTAAACATAAGCAGATGATTTGCCACATAGAACCTCCTTTTTGAGCTGTAGCCATAGTATAGCCTATGCGGATGACAACTGCATGAACTTGCGCGTCTCTTTTTGTCATCATATTGTCATCTTGATGGGTGGAAATTCGATAATTTGCTGGGAGTGTTTCTGATCATCTAAGGCCCTCAGTGCAGCCTTTGAAGAATTCTATGAAATTCCTTACTGGAATCAGGCACAGGCAATCACCAGCGCTGAATCGTCTTCTGAGGAGACGCGTTGAGCGAGACTCTGGCTGAGGCGACGGTTTTTGACTGCCGCCTCTCTCCACTCGCATCAAAAAGGAATGAAGGAGGAGTTTGATGAATGTCACCAAGGTTGATACCTTGCGCGTACCTGGAGCGAGCCTCTACTACGAGGTGCGCGGCTCAGGCCCAGTCTTGCTCATGATCGGTGCTGGAACTGCTGATGCCGCGAGCTTCAACGGCATCACCACCCATCTCGCCGACCAGTACACAGTCGTGAGCTACGACCGCCGGGGCTACTCACGCAGTCCGCTCGACGACCCAGAGGAAGAGCAGCGCATCGAGACGCACAGCGATGATGCTCACCGTCTGCTCGCCCAACTTTGCACCGAACCGGCATATGTATTCGGAAGTGGAGTTTCCCAGCCATCATGCTGGCTATGTGAGTCACCCGAGAGCATTCGCCGAGCAGTTGCGCGTCGTTCTGACAGCAGCGACAAAACAGGAAGCAGAAAAGTAAAGAAAGAGAATGAGAAGGGGAATACCTGTGCGAGGACTGTACTGGTGTCGCAGGTGACAGGAACATGAACATTTCTGCCCATTTTTGTCATTGAATTGTCATCTGGATATGCCATAATGGAACCAGAAGAGCAAAGATCGACCGAACGTTTGTACCATTGAAGCTGTGCATGCCTGGTTTGCATAGTGTGCACAGTATGAGGAAGCTTTCCTATGCGCATTCTGGTGGTTGAAGATAATCATCGTCTCAATAGTTCACTGGCGTCGAGCCTGGCCCATGAAGGCTATAGCGTCGATAGCGCGTACGATGGGCAGGAGGGACAAGATTTCGCTGAGATGACGGCCTATGACCTGATTATCCTGGATATTTTGTTGCCAGGGAAAGATGGGCTGGAGGTCTGTCGTGACCTGCGCCGCCGTCGCGTTCATACCCCGATTCTGTTGCTGACCGCGCGCGATAGCGTTGATGATCGAGTCCAGGGTCTAGATTGTGGAGCCGATGATTACCTGGTGAAACCGTTTGCTATGCGCGAATTATTGGCGCGCTTGCGCGCCCTGTTACGTCGCCAGCAGCCCTATAAAACCGGGCGACTGACCCTGGAAGACCTGGTGATCGATCCTGTCACCCACAGCGTTGAGCGTGAAGGACAACTCATCGATCTGACACCGAAAGAGTTTGCCTTGCTTGAATACTTGATGTATCACCCTAACCAGGTGGTCACGCGCGAGATGATCGAGCAGCATATCT
>MNIY01000082.1 GCA_001919995.1 Ktedonobacter sp. 13_1_20CM_4_53_11 | reverse complement strand
AATTTATTGATAATTGGAGGCCTGCTGGTCGTCGGTGTACTGGCTATTGTTGGCGCTGTATTGCTCAGCCTCGGCGAACAAAAGGCCGAGACGACGCGCAGAAACCAGGAGCACTTGTCAGCCCTACCCACAAATAGAAATCAAACCGTCAAACTGAGACCTGCAGATGCAGAAGAACCAGCCATTCGTCGCTCTGTAGCAGAAGAGGATTCACTTACTACATTCGAAGGGGAAAAAGGGCTTTCTCACCTCAATGGGCAGTTCCACGAGCTAGCCAGTGAGATCCGTTCATTGCACCAGCAAGCGCAGAATCTCGAACATCGACTCGGCGTACTAACCGATACGGTTGATCATATCGAACGCTCTCGGAGTGGTCGCACCAGCGTTGAAGAAGACACACACACATCTTCCGATCATACTATTGCCTGAATGTAGCTCATTGATAAGAGCGTTTTAGACAATGCGCAAGCTAAAACGCTCTTAATCAATGAATTAGCGGTCAACGAGCGTCCTCGTCAACGTAATAACCGTGACGAACATACGGTAAAGATCAAGCAGATTATTGTTATCGCTGGCAAGCTTCACCGTGCGTGGTGCCACTCGTTCAACACCACGCACCCATTGTGCCATCTCCGCCATATCAGCCACGAGAAAGGTGATCTCCAGGGAAACCGGCAGCGTAAACTCCGGAGGGCGCATCTTGTCTCTATTGACCACCGCCCGACCGGCTCCATCGCGCAGCAGTTCACAGGCAAGCGAGGGGTGTATGTGAGCCGCGGCAAATCGTCCAAGAGACTGCTTGACAACTACCTTTTCTGCTGCAGGGGCAACCAGTTGTGCCTCGTGTGTAGTTACCTCATCGCCGCTGACAAAAATGATTGGCACACCATAATGGGCGGCTACGAGCGCATTAATACCCGACTCACCCACTATTTCGCTATTGATACGCACCTCCCACACAGCGCCTGGATTATATGTATGAGAGAGAATAGCCTGTTGCGCGCCAATCGAGCCATGATAGCTGACGAAACACACACCATCAAAGCTAGCATCAAGCCCTTCCATCATATAGAGGGGCTTATGCTTGCCAGTAATCAATGTGGCCTGCCCAGCAAGGTCTTGTGGATGCAGATTCCGCATATTATGATGTGAATCGTTGACCACAAATTCCGTCGCTCCAGCTGCTTGCGCCCCTGTAATGACAGCATTCACTTCATTGGTAAGCAATTTACGGCCCTGCTCATATTCTGCATTGCCCTCAATGATCTGTTCCCAGGCTACAATACCACTCGTTCCTTCAAAGTCGGTTGAGAGAAAAAGTTTCATACTGTTACCTCTCTTCCTTTTGGTGGTGGTGAACGGTCTGGTTTCCCATAATGACACAACGTCCCTGCCGGGCAAACGCGGTCAGGATATCTCCTTTATTGACCACATCTCCCTGATCAGAACTGGCAAAAAGCCACTCATCCCATGTAGCTTTATCAGTAAAGAGAGCCCAGGCAACGGGTGCTACCTGAGTTCTCGCTATGCGCATTATCTCTATGGCGTCGTCAATGCCTGGCTCCAGGGAACTCATGGGTCCAAGACCGTACGCAGTCAGAGCTTCATAAGTGCGTATAGAACATACTTCGCTTGCTACAACTTCGCAGACAACGCCCAGCAACAGCACTTCGTGCTCAATTACATCGTCTTCTGCTAGAGATGTTTCCCATACTCCTACCACCAAACTGCATCTCTGCGGTAAACCTGCGAGAAACTCGTTGATTTGCTGTTTATTCCAACCATGCCAGGAATAGTCATCTTCCCGATGTTCAAGCCTTAAAGCAGCCTCCAACAGCGGCCTGGCTGCACTCCACAGAGGAGAATCAGCATCAAGCACAACTAATTCTTCAGCTAACACACTCCACAACCTTTCACGATCTTAATATTCAGGGCAGGCCTCCTTAATAGTATATGTGTGCCTAGTATTGAGGCCATTATACACCATTTAGCCCATCTCTCCGTATGCATTGCCGATCATGTACTTCTGGCATACTGGCACCACTTACTCGAGGATTATGCCTGTCCCCAAATTTCTCTCTTCATGATATAATGCAAGAAAGCATCCTAATACTAGGAGTAGATTCGCGGGTACACACAAAGGGCGAACCGCATGGCTACTACCATTCTTTCACTTTGCCTGGGTGCTCTCGGCATCATAGGGACCACGGTCTTGATAACGAGTACGGGGATGGTGATGTGGCATTACCGCGGGGCTCGAATATGGAGCTTCCGATGGCAGTGGCGCAATTGGCGTTTGTTGCAGATCTCCGCTATTGCCACCTTTTTCTTCATGGCAATGACTGCCAGCTATGGCATCCTCGATCAACCCTGGGCATGGCTCTATCTGATTATCGCATGCAAGACCGGCACCTGGTGGTTGCGCTGCGCTATTAACCGGAGAGCCTGAGAATACTAGCCTGCTACAAATAGAAGGAAGGCGAGCAAGATGTTCACCGTCCTTACTTCTATCTTTGCCACGTCAAACGTCTTTCTACTTAGCTAAAAAACCCGCAACGAAGGAAACAAGCCACTAGTTAAAAGTTACACGATGCGCTATAATGAATTTGTCCTCGCCAATCAACTATGCGAGTAGTGAAGCAGGTGGGATAAGACCCTTGGCTTGGGTCAACAAATGAGAACAAGGAAGGTACAGAACCGTGCCCTGGTGTAAGTTTTTCATTCCGAAGATTGCATCGCCTAGAGTCAAACCTGATGATCCCGATCTTAATGATAACGTAATGTATGCGAAATGCATTAAGGGCCATGTCCTCAAAGATGCTGACGACTGGATTCTTTGCGAGAATTTACCAGCACCTGACGCAAAGTGCTGGCAAGAAGGTGGCGATACCATTTTTTCTCTCATGGCTCGTAAACGTAACGAGGCTCAGCCAGAAGTTAACCAGCAAAATGTGAATGGCGATGTAACTTCACAGCGCGCCACGTCTCGATCTGAGTGAAGTTACATGAGCAAACGTTCTCTGATTTCATCTTTTCCTTTTCAACTCGAACCTGAACTAGTTGCTCAGGTTCATTGTTCCTTACTACGCTGGTATAGTACTGAGCAGCGCGACTTACCCTGGCGTGCAACAAATGATCCCTATGCTATTCTGGTTTCAGAGATTATGCTCCAACAAACACAGGTAGATCGTGTATTGCCTAAGTATGAGCAATTTCTCACCACGTTTCCCACCCTGGCTGACCTGGCCCAGGCTTCCACTGCTGATGTTATCTCTGTCTGGGTACCACTCGGGTATAACAGGCGCGCCGTGAACCTTCAATCGATTGCACGCCAGGTTCTCGCGGAATACGACGGCCATATCCCTGATACCATTGATGGATTACTTCAGTTGAAAGGCGTCGGTCGCTATACTGCTGGAGCTATTGCCTGCTTCGCCTATCGTAAACAGGTGGCCACCGTCGATACGAATATACGGCGCGTGCTTCATCGCATATTTCTTGGTCTGGAATTCCCGGAGCAAAAACTCAGCGATGCGAACATGTTGACGTTTGCGGAACAGATTTTGCCCAACGGTGAAGCCTATAGCTGGAACCAGGCGCTCATGGATCTAGGCGCTACCACTTGTACCAGCAGCAATCCGCAGTGCACGTATTGCCCGTTGCAAGAAAGCTGCCGCGCCTTTACAGAGATGAGTCAGTACAGCCTATTTCCATCAGGAACCGTGCTCCGCCAATTACGGAAAGTCGCGGAGAAGAAGGCGGATTACCAGGTGCAGCCTTTCAAGAGCACTAACCGCTATTTTCGTGGGCGTATCATCGACCACCTACGTACAGTACCCAGTGGACAACGCGTGTCTCTCGCCGACCTCGGGGCACAAATCAAACCAGCATTCACCTATACTGATATGCCATGGATACAAAAACTAGTCGAGGGCCTCGCTAAAGATGGTCTACTAGATTGCGCTAATGAGGGAGTCTGTCTACCATAGCAACCTGCACTATCGACTTACTTTTTTGCTCATAGATTATTGGGTATACCCTTTCTTGCTACTGCCATTTTCGTGTATACTGAGGCTGAAACTTGCGGTAACAAGGCAAACCATTCCTTTCAATGTAAGTATATTTATATAAGGAGCGCACCATTGCAACTCACAAGCTTTGAAGATATTACAAAAAGTTCTCGGCATATTTTCCTCTCACCGCACTTCGACGATGTTGTCTACTCCTGCGGCGGCTCGCTAGCAGTGCAGGTGAACAATGCATTACGCCCGCTGGTGATCACCGTTTTCGGCGGCATACCATCGTCAGGACTGGAACTCAGCCCCTATGCTTTTGAGATCCATAAAAAGATGGGTGGAGCCAATCTAGATGCGGCAAGCATGGTGGCAAACCGGCGAAAAGAAGATGCTAGCGCGCTGGATTATATCCAGGCCAATTATCTTTGGCTCGACTACCTCGATGCCATCTATCGCGGTAATCCAGCATACTATCCACGGAGAGAACTCCTGATGGGCGGTGAGGTTCACCCTGCTGACATAGAGATCGATAAACAACTGGCTCAGAACCTGGTGGCGCTGCACGAACGGCTACCCGATACTGTCTGGTACGCTCCCTTGGGCATCGGCCGCCATATCGACCATCAAATTGTTTGTTCCGCGGCGGATCGCCTGATTCAACGCGGAGCAAATGTCAAACTCTACGAAGATTTTCCTTATATCCTGGAAGAGGGAGCGCTTGAAGAGCGCCTAAACGAATTAGGCGGCACATTTGAACCAGCGTTTGTCGAAATGTCTGAAATGCTGCCTATTCGCATCGAGGCTTCAAGTCTTTACACCTCTCAAGTAGAATTGAATTTTGGCAATAGGGCCAATATGCGAAGAGTGATGGAGGAATATACACACGGCATTCGCCCCGTACAGACAGTACATTTAGAGAGATACTGGACGCCTCGTTAGCCAGTAAAGGATACAACCGGCAACTACAACAATAGAGCAAAACCTTAAACACGGGTCCGGCGTTTCCCAGGACCCGGCTTTTTTGCCCTCAAAGATGGGCAAGGGTGAAAAGTAGTTGCCTCCCTTACCTCAGCTCATGCGTCATGTCGAGTGTATACCCCAAATCGTATTACATGGTATGGAACGAATCCGACCGCTCCCTTGTTATCACATACAATGAGAAAGTTCTTGTTTGTAAGAGAGGTTTATTATACATGAGTTTAGATACTACTGTCTCACCGATGTTTCCTTTGAACGGCAACGCGCCTACCAACCATACAATCTACCTGGCGTTAGGTTCCAACCTGGGAGATCGCCGTGGTAATCTTGCCGCCGCATTGCAGCAATTAAGAGATTATATGGAAATTACAGCTGTATCATCTATCTACGAAACGGAGCCGGTTGGATATAAAAACCAACCACGCTTTTTGAATATGGTTTGCAGTGGCAAGACCAGGCTTTCTGCGCAAGAATTCTTAAAACATACCAAAGATATTGAGGTAACTCTTGGTCGCCAGCCAACGTTTCGCAATGGTCCGCGCCCGATCGATATCGATATCATTTTTTACGACGATCTCCAAATTATACAGGACAATTTGATTGTGCCTCACGAGCGAATGTCAAAGCGAGCTTTTGTCCTGGCTCCCCTGGCGGAAATCGCTCCAGAGGTAGTTGATCCCGTCAGCGGAAAAACAGCACAAGAACTTCTGGATGCAGTCTCACAAGATGAGATCAAAAAGGTAGCTACAAATTTACATATCCCTCTAGATCGCGATATCCAGAGCGGTCAACCAGCAGTGCACGTTCACCTCGGTCGCACTGGTGTAGTTGGCATAAGAAAAGCGATATTGATTGGGCATATGGATGATCAACAGTGGTTCGATGCAACTTTTGACCTGTATGCTGCCCTCGACCCTACCCAGGCAGGAGCCCATATGTCGCGCTTTAGCGATGCCCTGGAAGAGGTCATTGAACAATTTGCGACAAGTAGCTGGCCACAAATTGAGGTACTGGCGGAACAGATGGCGAAAACAATTGTTGAGAGACAAAAAGTAGCTCGTGCAGAAGTATACATTCGCACGGCACTTCCGCTTCAAAAGTGGACCCCTGTTTCTGGCCGCCGTACTCAGGAAGTCTACGGCTTGATAGCACAGGCAGTTGCAACAAGGCAGGGCAGTCGGCGCATGGTTGGCGTCGAGGTTGAAGGAATGGTTGCTTGCCCTTGTGCTCAAGATATGGTCCGCTCTTTCGCGCGTTCGCGTTTACAAGAAGAAGGCTTTCCCGAGGATGTGATCGCGAAAATGTTAGATGTGACACCATTGGCCACACACAATCAGCGAGGACGGGCAACACTGCTGATTGGTACAGACCAAAACGTGGAGGCAAAGGACCTGATCAACCTTGTCGAAAGTGCCATGAGTTCTGAAAACTATGCCCTGCTCAAGCGGCCTGACGAACTCTATATCGTCAACAAAGCACACAGCAACCCTCGTTTTGTTGAAGATGTTGCGCGTGAAATCCTGCGCGCCGTCGTCGAAAAGTACGTCGAACTCCCTGATGATACGTTCGTATCGGTGAGACAACGTAACGAGGAAACCATTCATAAATATGACGTCGAAGCTGAAGGTTGGGGAACGCTAGGCGAACTGCGTTCAGAAATTTTAGATAACAGCAGCATCGAACGTCATACTACCAGGGAGGCGTGGTTAGGCTTGACAGAGTTGGTAAAATGATAGCTATAGTTGAGTAATCTGCCAGCGGCGCGTGGTTTTCCTGGACAATATGTCCACTTAACAACGCTCGTTCACCCGTGCTATAATGCAAGTACAACAACGTGAGTTGCTATATGCAAGCTACACTTAGCAAGAAATGTAATGAAGATAAGATAGGAAGCATTTGTGGAGGAAGTTCTGCTAGATCCAGCCCAGTTAGCCAAAGCTACGGTGGATATCGCATCTGATAAAAAAGCTTCGGATATCATCCTGTTGGATATCCGGGACGTAACTGCCTTTGCTGATTACTTTGTAATCTGTAGTGGAAACAACCCACGACAGATTCAAGCCATAGCAGATGCAATTGACGAAGAATTAAGGAAACAGGGAGCTAATGTGCTTCATCGGGAAGGTGTTGCCGAGACTGGCTGGGTTCTGCTGGACTTTGGTGATGTCATCGTACATATCTTTGGAGCCAGGGAACGGGAATACTACCGGCTGGAACGCCTCTGGAATGAAGCTAAGACGGTGGTGTACCTGCAATAATTCAATCCAACATACGGAAAAGGTGACAACGATGACATTTTTTCGAAACCGAGTGTTTCTCGAAGGAATTGCAATCGGCGGTATCTGTGGTATTATCATCGGCTCAATTATTGCCTTCACCCTCGGCGAAAGTAGTATAGAAGCGGTACGCCGTATTGTCGAGAAAGGCCGCGCACGTAATCGCGGGGTAGAATATAAGTACCTTTACTAAGAGCGCCCTCTAGTTCCCCGGTACTTGTGGGCTCTTCGTGTCTGATTCGCTTGAGCGAAGAAACAAAAAAACAGAGAAGAAGGTGGCGATGTGCGGCATTTCGTGGTGGTAGCTCTCGTTATAATGCTTTTCCTAAGCATAACCGCTCTTTCAGTTTCCGCATCCAGTGCGAATGGCCACGGATGCGCACCGAGAATACCTCCTGCTGTACCAGGTACCCCTGTTCCTGCACCGGCAGTTCCTGGAACCGTTGTCATTAACGAAGTACTGCTAATGCCTTCTTCCACCTGGAATTGTTCGGAATCACCCGGAACATACTCTATCGCTACCGACACCTGGATTGAACTATACAATACCCGGAATCAGGCGTTCAACCTGTTTGCTTCACACGCGATAATTGATAGCGGCCCTGGTACGAATTTCTTTTCCATCCCCTTTGGTGCTAGCATAGCACCGCACGGCTACTTGGTTATTTTCCCTCGTTATGATAACAACTTCGTTTCGACCGAGACGTCAACGCTACGGCTCCTGATTGGAGGAATAGTGCTGGATCAGGTCACTGTTCCTCACCTTAATCCTGACCAGTCATACGCACGGACAGCTGATGGATCCGCCAGCTGGCATGTGAGCAGCGCGCCTACCATCGATAGCAGTAACTCAACCCCACTGCCAACTCCTCCCACCGCAACTTCCCCACCTGGTGGACAGAATGGAACAGGTGGGAATTCGGGAAGAGGTCATTCAAATCGAGGCACATCGACCTGGAACAACTCTAACAACTCGAAAGCGGTTGTGAATGGGGTACAGCCACAATGGAGCAATATACAATTACCCATCGCGACCACAACCCTCACCAACAATACTGCTCCGTCAACAGTAGCTCCATCGACTTCGACGTCACCCAACAGCAACTTTGCAGACACAGCTCGGCGGTCTGCGCTGACAATCCTGTTTATACTATTAGCCCTTGTCATCCTCTGGTGCTGGAAAGTCTTTTACAAAAAACCTTGACCAACCTTCTTCCCTTTGCCAACTTTGCATGGTATTATCATCTTATCAGAAAAATCGGTATCATTCACTGGCCATAGCATTACTGGCTCAGGAGGGTCACATTCATGAGCATCACTGCCTTGACTCCAACAACTTCTCCCTTGTTCGAACGCATTTCTGAATCTAAGAAAGAGGAAGTGGTGCGCGATCTTAGCGCCTTGCTCGGTGCAAAGTACGTTTTACACACATTCTATGATCTGATGCTTTATGAGTACGATGCATCTATCGATCGCTGTACCCCCGACATCGTAGTATTGCCGGCCTCTACTGAAGATGTGGCGGCCATCGTCAAGATAGCGGCTCACCATAACATACCTGTCGTACCACGTGGCGCTGGAACAGGTTTGAGTGGCGGCGCTATTCCCATTTATGGTGGTATAGTTATCGTTTTTACCCGCATGAACCGTATCCTGGAAGTGGATTACGATAACCTTCGCGCAGTTGTACAGCCTGGCCTGGTCAATCTGTACCTGACCAACGCCCTGAACCCACAGGGATTTTACTATGTGCCAGATCCTAGTAGTCAACGTTCGTGCACCATCGGCGGCAATGTAGGGGAGAATGCCGGTGGCCCACACACATTAATCTACGGGGTTACCACCAACCATGTGCTTGGATTAGAGATCGTCACATCGGAAGGTGAAATTGTCCAGGTAGGCGGCCTGGCGCAGGATACGCCTGGCTATGATCTTACAGGCTTGCTCATTGGCTCAGAGGGAACTCTTTGCATTGTTACCAAGATTATCACGCGTATTGTCCACTTGCCCGAAGCTGTGAAAACCATGGTAGCCGTCTTTGATACGATGGATGATGCCTCGAACACTGTCTCTGAGATTATTGCCACGGGCGTAATCCCCGCCGCGATCGAGATGATGGATCAGATGATCTTACAGGCGGTCGAGGCAGATTCGCATGCTGGCTATCCCCAGGACGCAGCGGCAGTACTATTGATGGAGACCGAAGGATTACGCGAAGGGGTTACCGAACAGGTAGAGCAGATTGTTGCCATCTGTGACAAACACCATGCGCGCGCTGTGCGTATCGCGGCAAATGAGGCTGAACGCCAGTTGTTCTGGGCTGGTCGAAAGAATGCTTTTGGCGCGGTTGGACGCATCAGTCCAGAGTTTTATGTGCAGGATGGAGTGGTACCACGTACGCGCCTTCCTTACGTTCTACGGCGCGTTGGCGAAATCTGTACAAGTTACGGTCTTCGTGTCGGCAACGTATTCCATGCAGGCGATGGCAATTTACATCCACTCATCCTTTTCGATTCGCAAATTCCCGGTGAAGTCGAGCGTGTCCGTAAGGCTGGGCATGAGATACTGGCAGTCTGCGCGGAAGTCGGAGGAACGATTACCGGAGAGCACGGCGTGGGCATCGAAAAGCAGGAAGAGATGGCACTGATCTTCAATGAGGTCGATCTACAAGTGATGCAACAGGTACGCCAGGCATGGAATCCTCACCAGTTGTTCAATCCTGGTAAACTCTTCCCTATGCCAGGACGCTGCGCCGATGTAAAACAATTATAGATTGGAATAGGCGGAGGTCAACATACTCAATGGGCGAAATTGAAACGTTTGAAAGTGCGCTTCAGGCATTCGCATCCACTGCCAGGGTGACCAGTGATGCCGATATATTAAGAAACTATGCTGTAGATGGCCTTTTACCTCTCTTCGTGGTAACACCTACAACAACAAAGCAAGCCGCTCACGTTGTGGCTCTGGCCAACCAGTATGGTTTATCCTTGCTCGCTCGTGGCGGGGGTTCGCGTATGAGTGTAGGAAATCTGCCAGAGCGGATTGATGTGCTCCTGGAAACCAATCGATTGACGCATGTCCTGGAGCACGAAGCGCCTGATCTCACCTGCCACGTTGAAGCAGGTCTGACCCTGGCCGCTCTCCAGGCCAAACTGGCAAAAAAAGGACAATGGCTGGCCCTCGATCCAGCTGACGCTGCCCAGTCTACTGTCGGGGGTATCCTGGCCTCGAATGCTAGCGGACCCAAACGTTTACGCTACGGCTCCGCACGCGATCTAGTGATCGGCTTACACGTCATACAGGCAAATGGGGAAGTGACACGCAGCGGGGGGCGTGTCGTCAAAAATGTGGCAGGCTACGATCTCAACAAACTCTACATTGGCTCATTGGGTACGCTTGGTATTATTGTCGATGCGAATTTCAAATTACATCCTCTCCCAATCGCTGAACGAACACTCTTGTTAACATTTACCAACGCTGGAGACTCTATGCAAATGGTCATTGCTCTCCTGGGTTCACTGCTGGTGCCAAGTGCCCTTGAATTGGTTGACCCTGCTGCGGCCAGTGACATGAACGACTTCTTTGGAGTCAATCTACCCACAAATAGGTATACGCTTGCCATCGATTTTGAGGGTGCTACAGCCACAATCGATCGCCAGGTTGATGAAACACGCCAGCTAGCGCGTAAGTATGGCGTGCTGATGGTAGATGATCTGGCAGGAGAGTCACAAGATCACTTCTGGGAAGCAGTACGGGAACACACTCAAGGTACCGTGACCTGTAAAGTAGCTATCCTGGTATCACAGGTAGCAACCTATCTTCAAATAGTTGAACAGGTCTGTCACCGTCATGACCTTGAAGCTGCGGTCGTAGCACATGCTGGAAATGGCATTCTCTTCGTCGAACTGCGTCCCAGTGACGCCACATATCGCCTCGTCGAGGCAATTGCGGAACTGCGCTTACACGCCAAAGAAGCCCGTGGAAGTTTGGTTGTTGAGCGGTGCCCTGTTGATTTGAAACGGCGCATCAGTGTATGGGGCGAACCAGGTTCAGACTTTTATCTCATGCAACGACTCAAAAACCAATTTGATCCAAATGGAACCTTTGTGAAGGGACGTTTTGTGGGAGGACTGTGATTCAAGAAAATTTACTGATTGTCACCGCTCATCCTGAATTTTTAGATGCCGGTTTAGCTGAAATCAGGCGCTTTGATAAAGGGCTTACCTCCGTTGAACTGCTGGCACCAGGCATCGCTTTATGTGCAGCTACTGATATTCCCACATTGATGCGTTTGGCAGCAGAGCAACATCCTATTTTTGTTCGGCATATCGCTCCAGTACAGGTTATTGTTCCACTCAGCAATACTGAGCAGGATATTGGTAAGCTTGCATTAGCAATGGTCTCCTTACCCTCGTTTGAACGTTTGGAACGGGGGCAACGCTTTTCAGTACAAACCCGTATCATTCAAAATGAGGAGAGTTCCGATAAGCGGCCTTACACCAGCGGCCACTTGAACCAGGTTCTGGCTGAAGCCATTGCCGGGGAAACTGGAGCGGTAGAGTCTATCAAAAAGCCACAGATTGTCGTTTCTCTGCTCTGTACAGCAACAAAAGGCTACCTGGGCATCTCTCTAGCCAGGGAAAATCTGAGCGATTGGCCGGGGGGTGCACGCCACTTTGCAAAAACGACGGATCAGATCAGCCGTGCAGAATTTAAACTTCTGGAAGCTCTGGAGGTTTTTGGGGTCACACTCCCAACAAAGGGGCGCGCACTTGACCTTGGCGCGGCCCCAGGCGGCTGGACGCGCTTACTTCTAGAGGCTGGATTACACGTAGTGGCAGTAGACCCAGCCAATCTGGACCCGCGTTTGGCAACGCAGCCGCGATTAGAGCATTACCACGGTTACGCAGAGCATTATCTCGAGGAAGCGATAAAAACGCATGGAAGTTTTGATCTGATCGTCAATGACATGCGTATGGATGCGAGAGATGCCGCTCGCCTGCTGGGTCAGGCATCCAGGTGCTTGCGCAATGATGGTTTCGTCATCAGTGTCTTCAAGCTGCCCCACGCGACGCGTGAAATTGATCCATTAGCAACTTTACGAGCTGCCCTGGCTTTGCTCGACAAGTATTATGGGATCGTGCAGGTCCGTCAGCTTTTTCATAATCGGCAGGAAGTTACTGTTCTTACAGCGAGACCGCTACCTACGCGGGCGTGACCATTGTCTATCTTTTCTGGAGGTTGGTATGTCGCTTGAATCCACGAATTTACAAACTGCTTCGCAGAACGTGTCTTCAATAGAAGAGAGGCCTTTACGCCGCCAAACCCACACGTATGAACTGATACGCCAGTGTATCCACTGCGGTTTTTGTCTGCCTACGTGCCCAACTTATGCGGTACTGGGGGTAGAGATGGATTCCCCTCGTGGACGTATTTACCAGATGCAGGCAGTTGCCGACGGCCGCATGGAAGTTTCCGCTGAGTTTGTAGATCACATGTATTGTTGCCTCGGTTGTCGAGCGTGCGAGACAGCCTGTCCTTCAGGCGTGCAGTTCGGCAAATTGATCGAGGCTGCCCGCGAACATATCCAACTCGAAGTAGCTCAGATGCCCCTTTTTAGCGAACACATGAGGCCTGAAACAACACTACAAGAAAAGCCGATATCGAAGGGTGATGGTGAATACCCCTTACATGAACATGTACCGGCACCACCTGCTCTCGAGTCGCCGACTGAAAGGCTCCTCCGCCGATTCTTCTTCGATATGATGTTACCCTCGCGCTCGATTACGTCACTCGTATTTGCCGGTTTGAAGCTGTACCAGCGCACAGGATTACAGACTTTGGTACACCGAACAAGGCTGCTCGATATCGTTAATGCCCTACCAACGCCGTTACAAGGAAAACTCAAGATGCCGGAAAAGTTAATGCCACATGCCAGTGGTGAACTGTTACCGGCTCCATTGTCAGAGGTCACACCAGCATTGGGGCGACGTCACTATCGCGTGGGCTTCATCAGCGGCTGTATCATGGACCAGGTTTTTCGTGACATCAATAAAGCAACTATTCGTGTCCTGACTGCCAACGGCTGCGAGGTGATTACGCCAATGCAACAACAGTGTTGTGGAGCGCTGCATGTCCATGCAGGAGAGGCCGAGCGAGGGAGAAAGCTTGCCCGGCATAACATAGATGTGTTCGAACTATATAACTGCGATGTGATTATTATTAACTCGGCAGGGTGTGGCTCTAACCTCAAAGAATATGGGCACTTACTGCGTGACGATCCGCAATATGCTAGACGAGCACAGGCCTTTAGCGCAAAAGTCAAAGATATCAGTGAGTTCCTGGCAAGCATCGAACTGAATCAGGAGATGGGTGAAGTATCGCGCACCGTGGCCTATCACGATGCATGTCACCTCGCCCATGGACAAAAGATCAAACAACAGCCGCGCCAGTTACTCCAGGCCATTCCTGGCGTGACCATGGTCAATCTAAAAGAGGCTGATTGGTGTTGTGGCAGTGCAGGCATCTACAATATCACAAACCAGGAGATGGCTAATACCCTGCTACAACGCAAGATGGACAATATCGCGGCGACAGGAGCCAGCGTCATCGCCACTGGCAACCCGGGCTGTATGATGCAGATAGCTATGGGTGTTCGCGAGCGCGGCATGGAGATAGATGTAGTCCATCCCATCAAGCTTATCGACGAAGCTTACCATGCCGGGGGACTATATGAAATACCTGTACACGACCTGACCA
>MNIY01000076.1 GCA_001919995.1 Ktedonobacter sp. 13_1_20CM_4_53_11 | reverse complement strand
GGCGCGCTCGTCGTCTGGTGTATCCGTCGTGGTCTTCCCGAATCTCCGCGCTGGTTCGAGATCCGCCAGAAAACAGTCGCCGCCGAGGCTGCGATCAGTGGGATTGAGCAAGCCGCCATGCGTGAACTGCATCTGGCCGAATTGCCACCACCGACCCTCATGACGGTGGAGTTGCCGAAACGTGTGACGCTCGCGGAGTCCTTTCGCGGCGTCTACACCAGGCGCACTATCATGCTCTTGATCTTCCAGTTCTTTCAGGCCGTTGGTTTCTATGGCTTTGGCTCGCTCGCTCCGATTATCCTGGTCGCCAAAGGCTTCAGTGTCGTCAACACTTTGGCATATACTGCGCCCATTGCCCTTGGGTATCCTCTGGGATCATGGCTCTCGGTTCTCATCGTCGAGCGTATGGAGCGCAAGTGGTTGATTATTGGAACCGCCCTCCTGATGGCACTCTTTGGTCTTGTCTTTGGGTTTGCGACCTCAGTCCCACTCATTCTTGCCTCCGGTTTTCTGCTGACGGTGGTCAGTCAGGTGTTCTCTAATGGCTATCACATCTATCAGGCAGAAATTTTCCCCACCCGTATGCGCGGAACGGCTGTGGGGGTGGCCTTCAGCTTGAGCCGTCTTTCCAGTGGCATCCTGCCATTTGTGGCTCTTCCCCTGCTGCAAACCTCTGGTCCCATCGCGGTCTTCACCGCTTGCGCCATCATCATGGGTATCGTGAGCCTGGATGTAGGCTTGCTTGGTCCCAGGACGACAGGTCAGTCTCTAGAAGAGGTTGCTCACTAGCGCGTGAGTCCTTGCTTATGACTTTTTTTAGCAACGAGAAACAGGTCAACAGACAGCATCATGCGACCTGTTCAAACCCAAAGAGAGGAAAGAGAATGAAAAGTAACCCTGCGAGAAAAGAGCTTCAGGCATCTGGCGAGCCTTCCAGCACGCTTACTCGTCTTACAGCCATCTTGCTGCTCATTGGCACGATTGCGGTCCCAACGCTCCTCATCCTTCATGATATGCTTGGCATCGATGAGGACTCAGGAGCATTAGCCTTTCCGGCCTATCAGCGGCATCCGATCTCCGTTTTTCTCACGTACTACGCGCTTATGGCCACCGGCGTCCTGTTTGTTCTGCTCGGCCCCTTAGTGTATCGTATGTATACTCACCTGCAAACTCCTTTGCGGCTGCTGGTTCTCATCTGTATAGTCGTAGCAGGGAGCACCCAAATGATCGCCGCTTCACGCTGGTTGATTGTCTTGCCCTACTTTTCGCACATCTACACCAATCCTCAGACAGATGCAGCCACACACGCAGCGCTCGATGTCGCCTATCAAGGCACAAGCTACTTTCTGGGATTAACCATTGGTGAATTCTTCTACAACATCTTCAGTGGTCTCTGGAGCGTGTTTCTGGCGGTGATGCTCCTGCGCTCGTCTCATAGGAACGTGTGGTTCCACTGGATCGGAATCATAGGAGGGGTGGGAATCATGCTTGGGAGTTTTGAACAAATCTTTGTCAACACTGCTCCTGGATCGATTTTCTTGTCTCTTCTGACGGTAGGACATGTCGCCTGGGTGATCTGGCTGGTGGGAATCGCAATCGCTCTTCTCGTCAACAAACCATCTGTGCTGCAACGAGAACCACAAAGCATGGTTCAGGAACCGGTGGACCTTTCAACGGAAAGACAATAAGCTCGAGAAAACTATGACCACGTTGACGACAAGCGTGACTGCACGACCCGCGTCTGCTGCCTCCACCACCGCAGATGCGGTGATGAGAGGAGAACCTGCTATGGATCGGTTACGTGTGGGCGTGCTCGGCCCCCCAGAAGTGTTTCATCATAACCATCGCCTCACCTTTGCCTTGCGCAAGGCGCAGGCCTTGCTGCTCTACCTGGCGGTCCAAGGCGGCATGCATCCCCGCAGCAAACTGGCCGCCTTGCTGTGGCCCGACAGTGAGCCCCAGGGTGCGCGCACGGCCTTGCGCAACGCCCTGACGCTGCTGCGCCGCCTGCTCGCCGATCTTGATCCTTCTGCTTCTCCGCACAGTCATCTGCTCAGTGAACATGAGCTGCTTGGCCTGGATCCGCATGCCCCGCTGGAGCTGGATCTCGATGTGGTGCAGCAGGCCTGGCACCAGGCCCAGCGGCTCTCCTTGGCCCCTTCTGAGGAGCAGCGCGCCGCCCTGGTCAGCCAGGTGCAGCACGCTCTCTCTCTGGTGCGTGGTCCCTTCCTTGAGGGCTTCTGGCTGCGCGAGGAAAGCGGCTTTGACCACTGGGTGCAGCAGCAGCAGCAGCAGTGGCAAGTGCGCCTGCAGTTGCTCTTCGCTCGGCTCTCCTCCTGGCAGGA
This sequence comes from Ktedonobacter sp. 13_1_20CM_4_53_11, assembly GCA_001919995.1. Next base: position 9,174 of record MNIY01000076.1, on the reverse strand, counting down.
GAGCGGCGGGGAGCTGGAGCTGGCCCGCGCCACACTCACGCGCTGGCTGGCCCTCGATGCGCTCTCGGAGGAGGCCTCTCGCCGCCTGATGCGCGTGCATCTGGCCCTGGGCGATGCCAGTGCGGCCTTGCAGGTCTACACCACCTGCCGGGCGCGCCTGGCTGAGGAGTTGCGCGTCCCGCCCTCCGCCGAAACCGTTGCCCTGGCTGAGCACATTCGCGCCACCCAGGCGCGGCAAGGCAGTCCTCCTGCCCGTCCCACCAGCGCGGCTAGCGTGCCGCCCAGTGAACTGGTGGCCCCGCTGGTGGGACGGGCCGCTGCCTTCAGCCAGCTCGTCGTTCGCTACCACCAGGCGCGACTGGGACAGCCGCAGGCCGTGCTCATAGAAGGCGAGGCGGGCATCGGCAAAACGCGGCTGGTCAGCGAGTTTGTAGCCTGGGTCAAGGCGCAGGGCGCCGAGGTGCTCAGCGGGCACGCCTTCGAGATGGGGGGGCGCCTGCCCTATCAGCCGCTGGTCGAGGCCCTGCGCCCGCGGCTGGAGAAGGAAAACGCGCCGGAGGATCTACTGGAGGACCTGTGGCTGACCGAACTGTCGCGTCTGCTGCCCGAATTGCGAGGACGCTACCCGGATCTGCCTGCCGCCCGCGAGGATGAACTGGCGGGCAAGGGGCGGCTCTTTGAAGCGGTGGTGCGCCTGCTAGACGCCCTGGCCCGGTCGGCGCCGCTGGTGCTGCTGCTGGAAGACCTGCACAGGGTGGATGGAGCCTCCCTCGACCTGCTGCGCTACCTGGCACACTCCTGGAAGGAGCAAGGCCGCCGGGTGCTCTTGCTGAGCACGATGCGTAGTGAAGGACCGGAACTCTCCCCGCAGCTGGCTACCCACCTGGCCGATCTGGGACGCGATGTGCCGCTCACACAGGTGACCTTGCAGCCGCTCAGCCAGGCGCAGACCATGCACCTCCTTGAGGCTATGGTCGGCGAGGGGGAGCCTGGCACCAGCACTGGAGAGAAGCAGCGCGACCTGGACTCGACTCAGCCTGCGCCCGGCTGGCGCGGGGCTGCACCTGCGCCTGAACGGGAGACGCCGCTGCTCCGGCTGGGCGACTTTCTGTTCGCGCAGACGGGGGGACAGCCGATGTACCTGCTGGAGACGCTCAAACTGTTGCGTGAGCGGCAGCTGCTGGTGCCACGCCTGGCGGCCGATGGCCGCTGGCGGTTGGAGCCGACCGTCGAGATGAGTGTGGCCGTGGTCCAGGAGGGGGCGTGCCGTGAGCTGTTACCGCCCTCTGTGCGCGCGATGATCCAGGCCCGCCTGGCCAGGCTCTCGCCGGCCGCCCGCCAGGTGGTGATGGCGGCTGCCGTGTTGGCCACCCCGGCGAGCGCGCGGCGCCTGTGGCAGATAGCCCAGCTCGGGGTGCAGGCCGGCGTTGAGGCCCTGGAGGAAGCCATCAAGAGTGGCATCCTGCGGGAGGAGGAAGCCAGGCCCGGTCGGTCGGCCCACTATCGTTTCACGCATGAGTTGATGCGCGAAGTGGTCTACACCGAGCTGGGCGCGGCCCGGCGGCAGGTCTTGCACCAGCAGGCTTTGGCCGTGTTGCCCAGCGAGGGGGCGCGGGCCTCCGAGCTGGCATATCATGCGCGGGCGTCGGGGCAGGCGCAGGAGGCCTGTCGCTACAGCGTCCAGGCCGGGGATGAAGCCGTGGCCGTCTTTGCCGTCGACGACGCCATCAGGCACTATGAACAGGGGCGTTCCCTGCTCCAGGAGCACCCGCCGGGGCAGAGCGTGCTGGAGGCCTGGGAGGTCGAGTGCCTCTATACCCACCTGGGGCAGGCCTATGCCTTCCAGAGTGCCTGGGAGAAGGCCCAGCAGGTCTATGAAGAGCTGATCGCCTATGGGCGGCAGCACCAACTGCCCACCATGGTCAGTCTGACCCTCAACCGCCTGGCAATCCTGGCGGTCCAGCAGGCCAAGGACCAGTCCCAGGTACGCGCGCTGCTGGAGGAAGCCCGGCGCACGGCCCAGACCAGTCACGATCAGCGGGTCCTGGCGGAAACGGAGTGGAGTCTGGCCCAGATCACGGCCATCTGGTGGGGGAATCCAAAGTGTGCCTTCCCTCATGGAGTGCAGGCGCTGGAACTGGCACGGGCAAGCAACGACAAGGAACTGGAAGCACGAAGTCTCTACTCCCTTGGAGGGATCCATCTTTTCGAGGGAGACTTTGAGGAGGCTATACACTGTCTGGAGGCGTCCCTGGTGCTGTATGCCGCTCTGAGTAACGAGCCGACCGCTTCGTGGGATCTGTCACTTCCATCCCTTGTAGTTGGCGCTCCGCCCACCCACTCCTTGACGCTTGGCGCCAGAGAAGCCTTTTTCTGGGGGATGCTGGCGCTGGCGCAAGTGCAGGCAGGACAGGTGCAGGCGAGCATTCGCAGTAGCCGCCGGGCGCTCGCTCTCGCCAAAGAGAACCAGAACGTCTGGGCACACGTCAGCAGTCTGGCCATCCTCACTTTTGGCTTGCTGGAAGTGGGGGCCTATGAGGAGGCCTTCGTGCTCATGCACACAGCCCTGGAACTGGCGCGAACCCTGCCGCAGATGGTCATCTTCCAGCTGTTTGTGCATGCGTTGGGCAGTACGTATCACACCTTGCAGCAGTGGGAAGAGGCGTCTAGAACGCTAGCAGAGGCAGAAGCCGTGGCCGAGAGGTTAGATCTGCGCCTCACGCGCGCCAGCGTCCTTTCGAAGCTGTGCATGCACTACGCGCTGATGGGGCAGTGGGAAGCCGCCTACCGCTATGCCGTGGAGGCGAGCACTCTGCGCAAGAACGCTGATCTGAGATTGATTCTGTTGGATTTCTCCCTGCATTATGAAATAGAGGCCTTCTTGCACAGGGGGGATGAGAGGCAAGCCAGAGAAGCCGTGCAGCGACTGGGGGAACAGGTGGAGCCTTACCCGCGCTTCCGTCTTCCCTACCTGCGGTCGAGGGCGGTGCTGGCCGAGTGGGAGGGGGACAACGAGCAGGCCATCGGCCACTGGCACGAGGCAGCAGGGCTGGCCGCAGACCTGCTAGCGCAGGACATCGAGGATGAGGCGAGGCATGCACACTTTCTGGCTTCACCGCCGATTCACCAGGTGCTGCAGCACGCCCATAGGGTCTCCTCATCCACCTGAATCACTCACGTCGCCAACACCGTAATCAACTCCTGTGCATCGCTCAGGAACTGTTGAGATGACAGCACCTGGTGCGCCAGGCCCAACCGCATCGCCTCCCTTGCATTGATAGTCTCTCCCGTAAGCATTAAGCGCATCGTAGCGTTATACCCGATCAGCGCGGGAAAATAGACTGCGGCAACAGGGGGAAAAACAGCAAGATTGATTTCTGGTAGACCAAAGGTCGCGTCCTCGTGCGCTATCACAGTATCGCAGAGCGCCGCCAGCTCGCAGCCCCCGCCGAGAACATGGCCTTTCACCAGCGCAACGGTCGGAATGTGTTGCGCGCGCAGCTCCTCGAATGCCGCGCAATTAGCATGAACGGCGCGCAACAACTCGACCTCACGTCCGTCAAGATGGTCCTTGATATCGACACCCGCGCAAAAGGCCCGTTCACCCGCACCAGTAATCACAATCAAGCGCGGGGTATTCTTCATCGCGTCGCGCATCGCTGCCGTCAACTGGTCAAGCATTTCAATGCTCAAAATATTAAGCGGCGGCCGGTCAAGAATCAACCACAGGATATTGTTCTGGCGCCGAACATGCACGAACGACATACAAAGTACTTCCTTATTATTTTTTGATTGTGGGCCAGAAGCGCATTGGCACCCGCCGGGTGCCAATGCGCTTCTGGCCCATGTTGTTATTTCCCAGCAAAATTCCCTTTGCGTTTCTCCGTATAGGCAGCAATACCCTCCTTGGCATCTTCGCTCTGGAAGCAGAGCTGCTGTAACTCGCGCTCGATCGCCAGCCCCTCGGATAAGGCAACTTCAGGACCAGACTGCACCGCGCGTTTGATGCGACCAACCGTCTTGGAGGCGCGGTTGGGCGGGCAGAAGCCACGCGCGTACTCCATCACCTTTTCCCAGTAATTCTCCGACTCGTAGATGTAGTTGATAAGCCCTAGCTCCTGTGCATCTTCGAAGCTCATCAGCTTGCCCTCGGTCATCAACTCGATCGCCTTGTTCTTGGGGAGAGCGCGTGCCATACGCTGCGTCCCGCCTGTTCCAGGCAGCACACCAAGCGTGATCTCAGGCAGGCCAACTTTCCCGGCGTTGCGGCGAGCAATACGGATATCGCAGGCCATCGCGATCTCCAGACCCCCGCCGACGGTGTGGCCGTTCAGGGCGGCGATCACCAGTTTCGGCGTCTGTTCCAGCCGCAACAACGTCTCGTTGGCATGGAGGCAGAAATAATATTTGAAGCCAGGAGTCACGGCATTGAGCATGCTGATCTCTGCGCCCGCACAGAAGAACTTTTCGCCCTCGCCGCGAATGACGATCACATGCACATTATCGTCGAAGCGCGCCTGTAAAATAGCATCATCTAGTTGGCGCATCATGTCGTAGCTGTACGTGTTGGCCGGTGGATTAGTAAGTTCGATCACCGCTATACCATCGGTTGCGGTATAACGTACCAGTGTTCGTTCTGTCGCGGTAGTCATTGTTGGCTTTCCTTTCGTGCTGCATAGTCTTCAAGAACATCGTCGTCTTTGACTCGTTCAAAGGGTGTATGACAGGAATTACAGTAGTATTGAACGGTCAGCAATTGCTGGCCGAACAAAGAAAGTAGTTCAGTGTTGGTTGAACCGCAAAATGGACAGCTAATCTCCGCCTTTTTCTCCGGCTCACTCGTATTATATCCCATAAGCGTTAACCAAGCCTTCTCCCTACGGCATCCCACCGTTCCCACGGCAGCGCCCCGGTCAATTCCCACTGCTTGTTGCTTGCATTGAAGGCGACAGGAACCTCGATGTCCAGACCTTGCAGGGTGGGCATGATCTTTTTCAAGTAGCGAGCGCGTAACTCGTCTGGGGTCGCGTCGATAATGCCCTCCCTGTACAACTGTTGCATGATGGGATCATCGTTGGGGCCAAACCAGCACAGGGTCTCGTTCCAGAGACGTTCGAGAGAGGCCGCCATTGTTGCGCGTACCGCCCCGCCGGCCCTGGCCAGGCGTCGCACCCAGCCCTCTCCATGCATTTCATGGATGCGTTCTTCCTGTACAATTTTACGAGCCCGTTGGCGCAGTGGCTCGTAACTGGACTGCCGCGCGGCCTCGAAAAAGGTCGTCAGGGCTGTATCGAAGAGAAAATTGGTGGCGACAAAATCGGCCCAACCTGCAAAGTCACGATCGAGATAAGCAAGGGAATAGTGCAGTGTCCGTGTCTCCGGCTCGACCTGGCTCAGGTCGGCCTCGGCCTGCACAAAGTTGTCCAGCAGGGGATAGAGGGTACGGGCATGCCCCAGCTCGTCCTGCGTCATGGCTGCTGCCGCCACCGCCGCCTCCAGTGCTGGCGCACCATTACACCAGTAGGCGTAACGCCGCCCAACAGCCTGTTTGTTATCGGCCAGCGACGAGAGCACGGCAAACAGCGCCGCGTGATCTATACGTCGTGTCGTAGTACTCATATTACCCCTCTTTTCCCTCCTCAGGTTTCGATCACGTGAACAATGGTCTCGCGCGGCACAATCACCATCTCAACCCAGGCAAACTCGTCATAAATACTACGAGCGTAAACCTTGGCCAGCTCCACATCATCGGCCATCACATTGCCGATTTCGTGCAGCGGCTCTTCAAACTTGCGGCGCGCGTAAACCTGCCAGACATGGCTCTCGTTGAGAGCATCACGCCGCGCCTTCTTCTCTGTCGCCATCGTGTCACTCATGCTGATATACCCCAGTTTCGCATAATATCGATGCCATCTTCGCTCAAGCGCGCCTTCGTCCAGGCCGGGTCCCACACGATTTCAATGTTGACCTGCCGCACACCCGCTTCCTGTAGCAGGCGCGCGCGAATATCGTCCATGATAAAATCCATCGCCGGGCAACCCATCGCCGTGAAGGTCAGCCTGACATCGACGATACCATCCTGTTGGCCAAGGTCGACAATCAGTCCCATATCCACCACGCTAATCGGGATTTCAGGGTCCATCACCTCACGCAGGGCATCCCACAGCGCTGGACACGTTGCGTCGTAAGCGGGATGTGTTTGTAGAGATGGGTAACTGGTCGTCATGCCGGCTGCTCCTGCTCCAGCAAGCGCAGCATCTCTTTCTTGCCGCGCTGTAGCATATCGACAAACTCTTCATTACTTGGGCCGCGCGCCTTCCAGCGTTTCATCACATCTTCCCACGTGCAAGCGCCATCTTCCAGCAGCCAGTGCTTCTCCTTCGCATCAAAATGGGCCGGGAAGGGACAATCAATCACATATTGTTTCTGTTCCTCGTCATAGTGCGCGGGAACCTTGAGTTGCAGTTCATTACACAAAGGGACGGCGGTGGACATCCAAATCTGGCGTAGTTCGTCATTGCTATGGCCCTTGAAACCATAGTCAAGCTGCTCGCCATGTTTCTTCAGGTCATCGGGGAGGCCAAACCATTCAATAGTAAGCATGAACATCCAGTCAACCGCTTTTTGCAGCGCCTCATGGCCGCTGTTATCCTGGTTGATTTTACGCATGCCCTGCTCGCCATGGCGCAGGTGGAACGTCTCCTCCTTGTCCACCTTCACAAGTGCGCGTTTCCATGGGCCAAAGGTCGTGCTCTGGTAGACATCGCCTAGCAGCGTATAACCGGCGCGATCATAAAAGGCGTTGGCGACAATCAACTCGACCCAGCTATCCAGCGGAACATCGAAGGCATACGGATATTTGAACTGGTGGGGCTCGCGTTCAAAAATCAGTTTTTCCGTGTCCACCCCTAGATCACGCAACAGGCGGTAGGCGATATGCGCGTGACTCAGTTCGTCCTGGATAATTGAGATCGCTGAACCAAAAGTATTGAGGGAAGGGGCATAGACGGCCGCGTGGTAATAGGCAGGGGCGCTAATCAATTCAGTATCAGCCGAAACGGTCAGGATGCGCTTCATACCTTCCAGGTAAATAGGGCTCATCTGATCAATAGACTCGATAAGCTGCTGCTTTTTGATGCGGCTGAGCAGAGCCTCTTCGCTCTGCAGCGTGGCTGGAGTCATAGACATCGCTCCTTGTTCTGGACAACCATTGTACGAGTGCATATCTCCATATGGACATATCAAATTGTACGTTGCTCTTGCAGGGGATGTCAAGGATAATGACTCTCAACTAGACATTTGGAGATCATACCTGTCATCCCTTCGCTTCTCTCAGGGCAGGCTCTGAGCGCAGCGAAGCATCTGGCGAGACTTACGAGGTAGGGAAGTCATACAGCAGGCATCACGAATGAGGATCATGATGTCTCGTAGGATACTACCCGTCCATACCTCTTAGTCGCCGATCAGTGAGCGAACGCGAGGTACTCGTGGACGGAACGCACCGCGGCCGACCCTTCGCCGACGGCTGCCGCGACTCGCTTGGTCGAGCCCGCCCGCACGTCGCCTACAGCGAACAACCCGGGATAGCTGGTCTCAAAGGGCAGCGGTCGCCGGCCCAGTGCTTCCCATCGCCCGTCGAGGTGTTCTTCGCCCAGGGACCGGTCGGTGAGCACGAACCCGCGTGCATCCAGGGCCGCGCACCCCGACAGCCAATCCGCGGCAGGATCTGCGCCGATGAAGGAGAACAAAGCGACACACGGGAACACGGTATCGCCGTCCGCGGTGGTGACACGTACCGACGTGAGTGTCCGGTCACCGTCCAGACCGGTGATCTTGCTGTTGGTTCGTACCTCGATGCGAGCATCGGCCTCGATCCGGTCGACGAGGTAGCGCGACATGCTGGCGTCCAGGTCGTGGCCGCGGATGACGACGGTCACGGGACTGCCTGCCGCTGCGAGGAAGAGTGCGGCCTGGCCGGCCGAGTTGCCCCCACCTGCGACCACGACCGGTGATCCAGCACAGAGGCGGGCTTCCATCTCGGTAGCCGCGTAGTACACACCGTTGCCCTCGAAGTCTGCGAGACGGCTAGCATCGAGTCGCCGGTAGCGGGCCCCGCTGGCGACGATCACAGCGCGTCCGGCGACATCGGTCCCGTCCGAAAGGCGGACCACGAGATGCCCGGCCTCCTCACGCAGCGACGAGGCCGTGCACGGGCTCGTGAGGTGGGCGCCGAACTTCTCCGCCTGCACGACGGCTCGCTGGGTGAGGTCGCCGCCGGAGATCCCGGTCGGAAACCCGAGGTAGTTCTCGATGCGCGAGCTGGTCCCTGCCTGGCCTCCGACGGCGGCCATCTCGACGACCAGGGTTTGCAGTCCCTCGGAGGCGCCATAGACAGCCGCCGCTAGACCGGCTGGCCCCGCACCGACGACGACGAGGTCGAAACAGCGCTCGGGAAGGCTGGTGATGGTCAAGCCCAGGTACTCCGCCAGCCCTCCGGGGGTCGGGCGGCGCAAGACCGAGCCGGAGACGATCACGACCGGCAGCTCGCCCGGGGTGACGGCGAACTCGCGCAGGAGGCGTTCGACGGCAGCGTCGCGGTCGGGGTCCAGCCACTCATGGGGTATGCCGTTGCGGGCCAAGAACTCCCGGACCCGGAGTGACTCGGGCGAGAACCGGGAACCTACGACGCGGATGGCAGCTGATGCGCCGCTCAGCAGCGCGGACCGGCGGGCAAGAAAGGCGACGAGGATCGTGTCGCCGAGGGTTGGCGCTGTCGCGATCAGATGGTGCAGTGCCGCCCTCGGCACCACGATGACCTCACCAGGCTTAACGACGCGGGCCGACAGATACACCCGCTGACCGCTCAGTAGATTCAGCTCGCCCAGGAATTGCCCAGGACCGTGGCGAGTGATGATTCGCTCCTCGCCGTCGGAACGGACCACGATCTCGGCTGCTCCTGAGAGGATCACATAGAAGTCGTAGGTGGCGTCCCCCTCCCGATAGAGATACTCGCCCACGGCCACCGACCGTCGGCTCCCGAGCGCCTGGAGAACGGCAAGCTCGGAGTCATCAAGTGTGGGAAACGCGACGACGTCGTCAGCCATGGGGAGGGCTGGCCAGCCCTCCGCTCGTTCATCGTGCTGTGTGTTGCTTGTGTTTTCCATGGGTTGCTCC
>MNIY01000084.1:7735-9725 GCA_001919995.1 Ktedonobacter sp. 13_1_20CM_4_53_11 | reverse complement strand
ACAGCTTCATTTACAGCTTGACCAAAAGACAAGGACCATTTCCCATAGACGTGCTTAGACAAAAAAGCCCCTTGCCAGGCGTAACGAACCCATCATGTCAGATGTAAAGCGCCTCAAAAAAGCGCATTCGAGAAATTCGACTCCCCTCATCCATTCTCTCATAATGATCAGCAGGAACTACAATAGATCATAATGACAAGCCATTTGGAGCCCAAACAAGCCACAATTGAGCAGCCACAAGCAAAAAATGCTGACAGCAAAATTGACAGCAAAACCGAGAGAAAACGAGCGAAAATGGGAGACACCAGGAGACAAAACGGCATAAACCGAAAATCGCCGAGCCGCTCTAGAAGCCATCTAAGCCAACTCCTAGCTAATAGTGAGAAGTAATGCTATAATAAGGGAAGTATTATCCCTAGCTAACGTCGGGAGGCTTTTGCCTTGAGCAATCTGTATACACCGGGTTCTGGTAGTGGTGGATCGTCGTCAAATAGTAGTTCGTTTGTCAGTCGTCGCGAAATTCGTGCAAGCCATGCTACGGGCGCTTTGCCCGTGGTAAGCAGTCCGAGTCCAGGGAAAACCTACTCTCCTGGCTCATTCGATTTTGAAGCGATGCTCGTTTCACTACATGAGCTGTTCGAGCACGACCGGCAGATTGCCAGTCAATCAGATTCCACACGCTGTGGCATCTGCTACCTGCACTACTTTGTGAGTGAACTGCATTATCGCGATGAAGAGGGGTTTTATGTGTGCCCAGGCTGCGAACGCACACTCGGGAAACAGACGATCCCCATGTTGAGACAACAACAAAAATAGAGGGGGCGATTGATCGCCCCCTCTATTTTTGTTGCTTGCTACTCCCGGCTATTCACCTTATACCGCCGCTCCCGCCTCTTCTTCCAACTCATCTTCCTCGCTGACCTCGCGCAGGTCTTCAGGGCGGTCAAGGCGGTCAAGGAAAAGGACACCGTCCAGGTGATCAATTTCGTGTTGAAGCACACGCGCGAACCAGCCTTCGGCATTCACCTTGATGTTTTTGCCTCGTACATCCTGTCCCTTAACCACCACCTTTTCGGCCCGGCGAATGTTTTCACCGACGTATCCGGGAATACTGAGGCAGCCCTCTACTCCCAGTACTTCACCTTCGGCTTTGACAATTTCAGGGTTAGCCATGGCGACCTTGCGGTCTTCAAATTCCGCGACAAAAAGACGGATGGATTGCGCGATCTGCGGGGCTGCTAAGCCCACTCCATGTGCCGCGTGCATGGTCTCGAACATTTCATCGGCCAGCTTCTGGATGGAGGGGTCGAAGCGGTGAATCTTCTTGGCTTTCCGGCGCAATATAGGGTTTTCTGCTGTAATAATTTTGTGAATTGGCATAGATGCTATTTATTCCTGCCTGTCGTAGTTGACACACGGGGTTGCTATAAAGATACGCTCAGGCCCCGACGAAACTTGGACCCGTCCAGGCTTAGAACCCGGACAGGCATTATTTAGCTATATCCTATCACATTAAAGGACAGTTTTCCATAGATTCTGCTCCAGCTTCAGCGAACTTGACCACACATACATAATTGTGATACACAAATACCATCCCGTCGCATCTTTTATGAACATCGGATAAATCACCATGTAACCCAACACTGAAAGGAGAACATAACATGGCCGAACCACAAGTCTTCGCTGGCGCGGAACCCTTTCTCGTCGAGAACGGCAACATAGGCGTGCTTGTATCGCACGGCTTTACTGGCAACCCACACAGTATGCGCTACCTGGCTGAAGGCCTTGCCAGCGCTGGCTTCACTGTAGCTTTGCCTCGTCTCAAAGGCCACGGCACGACACCCGCGGATATGGCAGCCAGCACTGCCAGCGATTGGGTCGCCGACCTGGAGAGAGCCAGCGCCTGGTTACAGCAGCGCTGCGATACCCTTTTCATGACAGGACTCTCCATGGGTGGTACGCTCACCCTCCTCATGGCCGGACAACACCC
>MNIY01000084.1:0-7662 GCA_001919995.1 Ktedonobacter sp. 13_1_20CM_4_53_11 | reverse complement strand
ATGCTCCCGCGCATCACCTGCCCTGCCCTTATCTTTGCCTCGCGTAACGATCACGTCGTGCCACCGGCCAACTCCGAATATATATTTCAGAAGTTACCCAACGCGGACAAACAGCTGGTCTGGCTCGAAAATTCCTATCATGTGGCAACACTGGACAACGACAAAGACCTCATTCTTCAGAAGAGCATCGACTTCATCAAAGCTCATACGCAACAGACGACCGGATAAAAACGTATTTCTTAATATTGCCTTTGTTTCAATGAAGGTGTGGATGAAATAAACCCTATTGCACGCCGCCAGCAGGCACAATCATGCTAGAAAAAATCGCAACCTATATCGACCAGCACCGGCTCTTCCCCGAGAGCGGAACCATTATCGTCGCCGTCTCGGGAGGAGCTGACTCGTTGTGCCTTCTGCATGTGTTAAACCGGCTCTGTGGAAGCCGACCTGAAGCTCGTTACCCCGCCGTGCTGCTCCATGTTGCTCATCTCAATCACAAGCTGCGCGGCGAGGCGAGCTACCAGGATGCTGCGTTCATCGTGCAGCTGGCCGATTCCTGGGGACTTCCCGTAACAATTGGTGAGATAGATGTGCCTGCCCTGGCACGCCAGGAGGGACGTTCACTGGAGGATGCCGCTCGTACCGCGCGTTATCGCTTCCTACGCGATGTCGCGCAGGGCCGTCTTATCGCCGTAGCGCACCATGCCGACGACCAGGTGGAGACGCTGCTGCTGCACTGGCTGCGCGGCGATGGCCTGGCTGGCATGGTAGGCATGCTACCGCGCCAGCAAGATATTATTCGCCCCCTTTTAGGGGTAACCCACGCGGAGACGGTGGCCTATTGTTCGCAGCACGCTCTCCTGCCGTTAGAGGATACCAGCAACCGCGATCCCCGCTTCTTGCGCAATCGTGTTCGCCACGAACTCCTGCCCCTGTTAGAGTCGATGAATCCAGGCATACACGCAACCGCACTGCTCACATTGCCGCTGAGCTTGCAGCGGCACCTCTTGCGTCGTGTGACTGCCAGGTTGTGCGCGGGGCAATCGCCATTGGAACTGCGGCACTATCTGCTCATCGAAGAACTTCTGCGGCGAGAAATCGCCGGGACGGAAGAGGTCATCTTGCAACTGCCGGCTCAACTGCAAGTGACCCGCAATTTTACGAACCTCGTGTTTGAACGTCTCTCTTCTAAAGAGGCCGAACATATATTTTCCGCGCTGGACGAAGCGATACCTTTGCCCGTACCGGGCCGCGTAGCAGTGCCGGGAACACCATGGATAGCCTCGGCTGAAATAGTAACAGAGCCTGTGGCTCGGCTGGCAAGGCAAGCTTTACAGCGTCAGGATTGGTTATCTGTGTGGCAATTTCTTCCAAAGACTCGTTATACTGTATATATCGACGCTGACCGTGCGGGTCCTGTATTAACGGTGCGCACAAGGCGTCCTGGTGATCGTATGCGACCTTTGGGCATGGCGCGTGAGAAAAAAGTGCAGGATATGCTGGTGAACGAACATATTCCCGGTGCTGATCGTCCATATATCCCACTCTTTTTTTCAGCATCGCATTGTGTATGGCTGGCCGGTGTACAGATTGACGACAGGGTACGACTGACCGCCACAACACAACGGATTCTACGCTTATCTATTGAGCCATCATCTGTTATTTGAAGAGTCAGAACCCGCTATCATTTTCAAGAGGTGCACATGTACGACGACATCGACCTGCACGACGACATTTCCGAGATTCTTGTTACCGAAGAGGAGATTCGCTCCAAGATTGTCGAATTGGGTGAGCAAATCGCCCGGGACTATCAGGGCAAAAACCTGTTGTTGCTGGGCACATTGAAGGGCGCCGTCCCCTTCATCGCCGACCTGGCACGGGCCATTCATTTACCCCTGGAAATCGACTACATGGCGATTTCCAGTTATGGCAACAGTTCACACTCCAGCGGAGTAGTACGCATACTCAAGGATCTGGAGGGTCCCATCGATCAGAAACACGTGTTGATTGTCGAGGATATCGTTGATAGTGGCCTCACGCTGCATTACCAGATGGAAGTACTGCGACAGCGGCGTCCGCTGAGCCTGCGTGTTTGCGCGCTGTTAGATAAAGGTCGGGAGCGCGTCAAAGCGGTCAAGCTGGATTATACCGGCTTTCGTATTCCCAATCGCTTCGTTGTTGGATATGGTCTTGACTATGCGCAGCTCTACCGCAATCTACCCTACGTCGGAATTTTGAAGCCTTCGGTGTACGAAGAAGATGTGGAGCCGGAGACGCATCATAGAAGCCCGGTCGAAGGAGATTAGCGTTTCGCGAAGAAATATGAAGGAAACGCGTTAGGAGATTGAGCAATGGTATCGGTTGGTGTCATCGGCAGCGGGGCCTGGGGTACCACACTGGCCTTTTTGCTGTCGAAAAAAGGTATCGCGACCACGCTCTGGGACTATCAGCTGCAGCGGGCCATCGCTATGCAGCAGCAGCGCGAGAACGTCGAATTTCTCCCCGGTATACACTTCCCCGCAGCGCTCCGTGTGACATCTGATATAGCCGAGGCCGTCGAGGGCAAGGAGATGCTCCTGCTTGTCACACCATCGCAACGCATGCGCGAAAATGTCCATCTCCTTGCCCCCCATGTTGGCAGTGAAGCCCTGCTTGTGAATGCCAGTAAAGGTATTGAAATTGGCAGCCTCAAACGCATGACCGAGGTCATCTGCGAAGAAGTTCCCCGTGCGCAGGGCCGTGTGGTAGCCCTCAGTGGGCCCACTATTGCTCAGGAAGTGGCGCAAGGAAAACCGACGGCCGCTGTTGTGGCCGCCGTTGAAAGGGATATCGCGAACCATGCTCGCTCCCTGCTCAACGCAGTGTGGTTTCGCGTCTATACGGCCAGTGATCTCGTAGGTGTCGAGCTTGGTGGCGGCGGGCGCCAACCCCCTCACATTTACCGGCCTGGCAGGCATTGGTGACCTCATTGCTACCTGTGCCAGCCCCTTGAGCCGCAACCAGCAATTGGGACGGCGCCTCGCCGCCGGTGAAAAACTCAATGCCATCCTCGCATCAATGCACAGTGTCGCCGAAGGCGTCTCCAACACCAAAGCAGCCCTACAGCTGGCGGCTCGCTACGGAGTAGAAATGCCCATTACCGAACAGCTTGGCCTCGTGCTCTTCGAGGGCATGGATCCCCAAAAGGCGGTGCCAGAACTGATGATGCGCGACCCCAAACATGAGCTGGAAGGATTATTTGATGGGTGAACTTATTCACACCAATTTTTAGCATAACTTCATACTCAACCACCTGCTCTGCCGGTATCATTAGCTTCAGCAACGAAATGATGCACGGACTGCTTGCATAGCAGGAACAAATTCATACCACATTCTTTGCTACTCGCATCGTTTATCATCATGACAGAAATGGGCTTTAGCCCGTCGCAAGCCACGCCGTTTCAACGGCAGTGGTTAGACGGTTGTGGCTTTAGCCCTTGCGATACTGTTCAGATTAACTCTTCTCTGATATACTGAGGACGTGACATTGCATCATTCTACTTTCAACACATAAATGGAGGTATATCATGGCGGAGCGTCAATCCTTTTTGATTGTTGGGAATGGTATCGCTGGCGTCACCGCCACTGAAATCCTGCGCAACGAGGACTCTGCTGCCGAGATCACTGTCGTGGCGGATGACCCCTTTCCTGTCTATTATCGCCCCGCTCTCAAAGACTACCTGGGAGGCAAGATTCGAGAGGACAAGCTGTGGGCGCGTCCGATCAGTTTTTACCAGGATCGCCAGGTACGCTTTCTTAATGATAGGGTGGTGGGCATCGAGGTAGGAGGTCACAGCGTGCTGCTGCGCGGCGGGCAAACTCTTGGCTACTCGCGGCTGCTGCTCGCGCATGGCGCCCGCGCCAGTACGCTCACCTGCCCCGGTCTCGATCTTGCAGGCGTTACGACACTGCGCACCGTCGCCGATTACCAGCGGGTGCTGCGTTACCTGAAGAGTGTGCGCCGCGTCGTTATTACGGGAAGTGGTACCTTAGCGCTGGAGTCGATCGAGACGCTGCGCCACCGTGGCTTCCAGGTTACGCACCTCTTGCGCCGCCGCTCGCTCTGGTCAGAGGTGCTGGACCCGACCGCCTCGGACCTTGTGCTGCAGCAGGAGAAGCGCGACGGGGTCGATGTGCGCTACGAGCAGGAAATCGCCGAGATCGTTGGCCAGAACGGCCAGTTGAGCGGCATCGTTACCACGACCGGGGCGCACATCCCCTGTGAGGCAGTCTTGCTTGGGATCGGTATTGAACCCCTCATCGACTTTGTGAAAAGCGCTGGAATCGCCTGTGGACGCGGCGTCAAAGTGGATGGCGGGATGCGCACGAACGCGCCGGATATCTACGCGGCTGGGGACCTCATTGAGACCGCTGACCCGCTGACTGGCCGTTCCCGCGTGATCGGCCAGTGGTATCCCTCCATTCAACAGGCGCGCGCCGCAGCCTATAGCATGCTGGATATCCTGGATGCCGCACATGAATTCCGCTTCGGCAATTTCTATAACGCCTCGATGCTGTATGGGCTCGAATTTGCCTCGGTTGGCCTCTCGACGCTGCCCAAAGATGGCAAGGGCTACCAGGAGATTGTCGCTGATCCTCAACCGCGTACCTACCAGAAGGTGATACTCAAAGATGGCGTGCCCGTTGGCATGCTGGCGCTTGGCGATCGCAGAAGTGTACTCACCTTCAAACGTGCCGTCGATGCCGGCGTAGACCTCTCACCTGTCGCCGCGCGACTCTTCGCCCCTGATTTCAAATTAACTAAGTGGCTCGACTCACAGGAGGTGCCGCCTCCCGTCCTGGGGGTCAGCAGAGAAGGGGCGGTAGCCATCAAGAAAGCGACCTATACCGAACGCACGAGAACATCTCCTCCCCCGGACAAGCCACAGGGGCTCGTTGAAGCGATACTTGTACCTGTCGCGCCTGCTAAGGTAAAAGCCCTGCTCAAAGAAACATACCTCAGCCAGACCAGTGTCGTGACGATAGGCAGAGCGGAAGGCATGAGCCTTACAGTCGGCCATAGCTCGATCTCACGCCGTCATGCTGAAATCGTATATGCCAACGGGCGCTACGCGCTGCGTGATCTACAAAGCAAGAACGGAACCTCCGTCAATGATCAGCGACTTGACGCGGATACTATCGTCCTGCTCAAGCAAGGAGATACAGTGAAGTTCGGTGACGTATCCTTTGCCTTTCAGACGCGGAAGGCAAAATGGCAATGCGCCGGCAAAAACGTTTCTATTGCAGAACGCGTCACCCATAGCGCCTTCTGCCCTCTGGCAACCCACGCTGAACACCGACGGCTCGGTATTCTTTCCGGAAGCAAGCAGCCCTCTTCCCGCCTCCATTGTAGCCACAATGAGAGAGACACCCGCTCTTGTTGCCATCATACAGGGCAGGCCGGAGGTTTTCTTGCTCAAGCAGGGTAAGAACACGACCATTGGACGTGACAAGGAGAACCCGGTCGTGCTCGCGGATATCTCCATCTCACGCCGGCACGCCGAGCTATTGCCTGGTCCAGACGGTATATATATTCGTGACCTGGAGAGCAGCAATGGCGTGCTGGTCAATCGGACCAGGATCGACAACCCGTACCGGCTCTCGCATGGCGACCGTATCACCATAGGCAACGTCATCATCTACTTTGTCGATCAACGCCCACAATATGGAGCAGTCGCGCCCGGCGCCTCTAGTCCACCAGCGTCGCACAAACAGTGCTCCCGCTGTGGCTCTGAAAATAGCAGTGTGGCACGTTTCTGCCAGATGTGTGCCGCACCACTTTAGGGAGATAACCATTATGCAGATACAACCTGAGAAACTGGTCGTTGGCATCCAACATCGCGAGGATATCGTGCCATTGACCGAGGACGAAGTACGTTTCGAGATCGATATGTGTATCGGCTGCGACCGCTGCATGCGCGCCTGCCCGGTACCCCTGTCCTCGATGGTGAACATCGCTGACCTCAACCTTGCCACCATTTCCGATGTAGTTGCCCCTCATGTGGCTCGCTTTACAGACGAATGCGTCATGTGCGGCTCGTGCGTACCGGTCTGTCCGGTCAATAACCACCGCGATCTGCTGATGCTCTCACTCAAGCAGCGCCTGGGGATACCGTGGGACGGCAAGGTCGACATGAGCCGGGTACTCGACCACCTGCCGCCCGGGTGGGATATCCAGTTGTTGTTGAGCCGCCTGCGCGAGCAACCGATGTTCAGCGATCCACAGGTGGTGCCGGATAACTACCTGTTGCACTTCATTGCTAGCTCGAAGGTTCTCACTTTTCTTCCTGGAGCAGTCGCGCTGCACGAAAGCGAGTATGGACGAGAAATCATCTTTATCCTTGAAGGACGTTTCACCATCTCTTCGGCTGGCGCCAATGGCCAGGACCTGCCGATAGCGGTCCTGCGGCGAGGCGAGTTTATGGGTGAGCGCGGCATGCTGTCGGGTCAACAGCGCAACGCCACCGCGCGTGCGCAGACTGCCGCGGTAGTGTTGGAAGTTCCTGAACAGGTCATGCAGCGCCTGATTGAGATCGTGCCGCCAGTGCGTACCTTCTTTGAACGCTTGAACAATGCCAGGTCTATCGAGTCCGTCATGAAGCGTATGGCGATCTTCCAGGGCATCGCTGATCCTGATATACGCTGGATTGCCAACAAGATACAGTTTAAGAACTTCGACCGCGACGAGCAGCTCTTCACTGAAAGTGATAAAGGGCAACCTGCGCGAGAGTCGCTGCACATCATCATGGAGGGCTTTGTCAAAGTGGCGCGCCGTACAACAGCGGGCACTGGCCATCACAAGACCGGTGAGCGTATCATCGCCTATCGCCAGGGTGGTGACTACTTTGCTGGTGGTCTCGATATGCTGGGAGATGGTCGCGCCGTTACCGTGACCGCTATCAATCGCGTACATGTGGCGGAGGTCCCCCGCCAGGAGATGCTCACCATCCTCGCTCGCTATCCCGAGGTCAACCAGCGCTTTATGACGCGCCTGCAAGAGTACCGCGTGGCGGCGGTAGCCGCCGAGTCGTTTATCGGCTCCATGGAGTTCCTGCGTGCCGCCCCCGCTCAATCGTATGCTGATGCCGAGGCTCGTGCCGGGCTGCGCGCACTGGTCGGCGGCGGAGTCGTCGAAGGCACCGAGGTGCTGGTAATCGACCTGGACAAGTGTGTCCACTGCGACAAATGCGAAGATGCCTGCGCCCGCCGCCATGGGCATTCGCGCATGAACCGCAAGGGGATGGTCGTCGGCAACATCAGTATCGCGACCGCCTGCCGCCAGTGCCAGGACCCCGTCTGTATGCTCTGCAGCCGCGCGGGCATCGCTCGCATGCCCAGCGGCGAGGTATACATCACCGAGAGCTGCATTGGCTGCGGCATCTGCGCCGAGCGCTGCCCCTACGACAACATATCGATTGTTTCGTTGGAGCAAGAGGTAGAAGAACGCACGACCTGGCAGCGCTTTGCCCAATTCTTCAGCAAAGGCGCTGGCAAGGAACTTGGTAAACGCATGCTGCCGATGGCAAGCATGAAGGCCGCGCCCGGCCCATTGAATATCCAGCAGCCGCTCGATGCATTTGGCGAAATACGCAAGAAAGTGGCTATCAAGTGTGATCTCTGCGC
>MNIY01000025.1 GCA_001919995.1 Ktedonobacter sp. 13_1_20CM_4_53_11 | reverse complement strand
AACCACACGCTCCGCTGCTTGTGCGGGTCCCCGTCAATTCCTTTGAGTTTTAATCTTGCGATCGTACTCCCCAGGCGGACCACTTATCGCGTTAGCTTAGACACACAAAGGGTCGAATCTTCGTGCGTCGAGTGGTCATCGTTTACGGCCAGGACTACCGGGGTATCTAATCCCGTTCGCTCCCCTGGCTTTCGCCCCTGAGCGTCAGATACGAGCCAGGACACTGCCTTCGCCTTTGGTGTTCTTCCGGATATCTACGCATTTCACTGCTTCACCCGGAGTTCCATGTCCCTCTCTCGCTCTCAAGTCCACCAGTTTTTGCGGCTCTCTCCTCGTTAAGCGAGGAGCTTTCACCCCAAACTTGGCGGACCGCCTGCGGGCCCTTTACGCCCAATAAATCCGGACAACGCTCGCCCCCTACGTATTACCGCGGCTGCTGGCACGTAGTTAGCCGGGGCTTATTCATCGAGTACCGTCCGTTCTCTTCCTCGATAAAAGCAGTTTACGATCCGAAGACCTTCGTCCTGCACGCGGCGTTGCTCCGTCAGACTTTCGTCCATTGCGGAAAATTCCTCACTGCTGCCTCCCGTAGGAGTCTGGGCCGTTCTCAATCCCAGTGTGGCTGGTCGTCCTCTCAGACCAGCTACTGATCGTCGCCTTGGTAGGCTTTTACCCCACCAACTAGCATAATCAGGCGCAGGCCCATCTCAAGGCGCCTCTCAATACGAGAAGCTTTGCTCCCGAAGAAGCTCATGCGGTATTGTCAACGATTTCTCGTTGGTATTCCTCACCTTGAGGTAGGTTACCCACGTGTTACTCACCCGTCCGCCACTCCCTCTGACTAATGCCAGAGAGCGTTCGACTTGCATGTGTTAAGCACGCCGCTAGCGTTTGTCCTGAGCCAGGATCAAACTCGTCGTTCATTGCTGATTGCGATTTCACCCAGATGGTGTATCTGGCTGATGTCGCGTGAATTGACAGAAACTGCTTCAGCAAACAGTTGCTGTTCTGCTTTCCACTCTTCAGTTGTCAAGGTTCCAGCGCAGTACGACATGCGTACTGCGATTTCAATAAAGAAATAGATGTCCATCACCGCCGCCCTCAACAGAGGACAACATAGCACATCGATGTGTGTCATGATGGAAAAGATGTGTCGGAGAAGGAATCCTCAGAGGAGTTCCACATATGATAACGCGGGACGTATTGGGTTTATTCCCAGGTTATCACCCTCATACGAAGAAATTTTCAAATTCCAGATATGATAACGCGAGACGCTATAAGTTTATTCCCACGCTGTCAATCTCATAGTAAGAGATTTCCAAGTTTCACATTTAAGATAACGCTGGACATCTTGACTTTATTCCCAGCCATCGTTCTCACAGCAGAAGCTGCTTTACCCATTACCCTGCCCGAAAGCCCCTGTCACAAAGGGATTTGAGCCGATATGATGGCGTTTTGGACCTGGGGAAGTCCGTTTTTGAGCAGACCCATCAGTGTTCTGCTCGTTTCCTCCCACAACTCAGGAGCCGCAATGGAGCGTTCCTCCAAAATGCAAGCATAGCGTTGGTAACAGCGCACCAGATACCCTGGTTCCCTTTCCTGGGACGACACAATAGCATTCGCGAGCCTCAGCGCTACGTGAAAACAGCGCTCGGCACATGTATAGCAGCTGTGCGCGTCTTCAGACGAGGTTGCAGTACGACTAAGCTCCTCGGCCACCTCTGCGGCGGCGTAGTAGACTTCAACCTGGCCAGACAGGCCACACTGGAAAGGAGGAGCCTCCTCGTTAAAATCGGGCAGGCACAGCAGCGTTGGTGAACCATCTATTGAACGCTCTGCCTGCAAGGACAGGACCGCTTGCAAGAGAGCCATGGGCGTGGGGAGCAGTTGAAGTGTTTCCTTGCTTGAGCATGTCCTGGCAGGACACGAGGACCTGGCGACATTGCTCTTCCACGTCGTCAAGGAGGGAGAAGCAAGAGGTAAGGAACTCCGCTCCACGAGCGCTGACCAGCTGCCTGCGCCTTGTAATGAAGTCAAGCTCGACCACAACCAGAAGGAGGCGGGCAGCCACCTCTCCTGGGAGGTCGCTGCTGAGCTGGCAGATCTCCCTGCTCTGTACAACGAACCCTATCGCTCGTTGGAACCCACGCTCCATCTCTTCTAGCTTCACATCCTCTCCAGCATTTAGCGCCTGTGCCGCCTGATAGGAGAGCGCATAGTTGCAGTAGCCCAGACCTAGATACAGGAGAGCAGCGCTCTTCATCTCATGCTCGGCATGCAGGTGGGGCAACGCCCGCTCATACATGTCACAGGCCTGCATGTAGGCACCCAGGGCACGGTAGTCCTCGCCACAGTGTAGTGTCACAGGAAAGAGCAGCGCGTGCTCCGACTCCCTGAGGGCGGCATGCTGCAGCAAGACGAATGCCCGGTGATGGTAGTGCAGAGCAGTTGCATAGGACCGCGTCAGGTAATAGTGTTGTCCTAGCGCGTCGAGCACAGCTGGTTGTAGTTGTGCTGATGCAAGGGGCAGAGCACGTTCAAGGGCATGCAAAGCGGCCTCGTGCTCCTGTCTCATATGGGCCATCATTCCCTCAAGAAAGAAGTAGTTGGCTTGTTCGGATGGTGGAAGGGCAGCAATAAGCTCTGGAGCAAGGGGCGGAAGCGCTTCCATAGCTCGAATAAACGAGTAATCCGCGCGTTCTAGCAGTAGGCTCAGCAAATGGAACCCCTCGTCACGGGTAGATTGGCCGCTGATCGCATGCAGTCCTTGCAAGGCAGCTTCCTGCTTCATGTCCTGGGGGTGTTCGCGCAGTGAGGTGAAGTAGTCACTAGGTTGGTCGAGTTGCTCGGCGAAAAACTGGAGAGCTTCGGGAGAGGGTCGAATGGTATTCTTTTCGACCGCACTGACATAGGATTTCGAGTAGCGCGGCGCGCCTAGCTCCGTTTGTGTGATGTTTCGCCGGCGGCGGAGTTGCCGGATGAGCTCTCCGATCGGCTCTGCTCTTCCATTATTTGGCATTGAACCCATCCTTCGCAAATAAGTTTGTCAATGCTTCTCCCTCTCAACTTGTTCTTTCTTTTGGTTGAGGCTAACGCACATCCGGTATTTTAGCGCTCTTATTAAGTTGCATCAAGATCAAGGTAGAGGGGGTGAAAGCCTGATCATCCCCATCAATAGTGCATGGATGAACGGGCAGTTTCATGTAATGCCGTACGAAGTAATGGCTTGGCCCGCTGGAAATAGGTTTTAGCCGTTGCCGCTGGCATATCCAGTACGCTAGCAATCTCGGAGAAACGCATCTGTCCAGCATAGCGGAGAGTAACGACGGCACGAAATTTGGGCGGGAGTGCTTGAATAGCTTGCCAGAGCTGCTTTTGGATGTCGTGATGTTCCGCTATGTCTTCTGGCAAAGGATTGTTATCAGGTATATCCATCAATACTGGAAGTTCACCTTCATCCGAAATTGACTCAATTTGAGAAAAGTGAAGGGTAGGCCTTCGATTCTGTTGACGAATGACATCCAAACAGCGGTTGCGTGCTACCTGGAAAAGCCAGGGCTTGATCGGTTCGTCAGTTTGGATGATGGACAGCGAAAGAAAGAGTTGAAGAAATACCTGCTGGAGAATATCACACGCATGGTCATAATCACCCAGGAAATGATAAATAAAGTTAAAGAGGGAAGTGCTATAGCGATGAACCAGCGTTTCAAATGCTTCCTGGTGACCAATCAATGCTTGTTTTACCAGGACTCCATCTGAAAATTCTGTATACTCTACACTTCTGGCCTGCTGGGTCTGCATACCATCTCGCTCCAAGTCTAGTGAGTAAGCTTCCTGTAAACATATGATTTATGTCCTGTATGCATTGCTCTTGTCCCTCGCGCATTCCGATGGGAGCTGAGCAGTCCGCTGCATCCACGATCTTTCAGTGCTCACTATCGAAACAGAGTCTCCTACTTGTGGAATTTTTCCAATACTTGAAGTGGCACGTTTTTGTGGAAGGAAAAGTTTCGCACCAATGCTCACGAAATAAAATTTCGACGGCCTCCTGTGTCTCCTCAGACCCTTCTCACCAGGGATGTCGGATTCGACTTTTTCCAGTCATTTGTATACTTTTTCCAAAGAGACACATATAGGTAAAAAGATCGTGGAGAGATATGCACAGGAACTTGCCATTGCGCAGTATACGAGTTCCAGTTTCATACGTATCTTGATAGAGGGGTTAGATAATGCTGCCTCCACCACCACCGTCAGTGTAAATAGTAAAGTCTTTTAGAAGGACCTCTTGCTCGGTCGGCCAATGGCGAGCGCAACTCTCATATCTTGTTTAGATCGTTCTTTACTATTGCGAAACTACGATGAAAGTGAGATGTAATATGGCAAATGACACAACACGACGCGATCGACCAGCATGGCGTGCTAATCTGAATGATCCGTCTCAAACGATTGTAATTGTTGGTGCAGCCCGCACAGCTATTGGTAAGTATGGGGGCGCATTCAAGAATACTCCTGCCCATGAACTCGGTGCTGCCGCTATTCGTGGAGCTATGGAGCGTGCAGGGGTGACCCCAGATATGGTGGATGAGGTCGTCATGGGCCAGGTGGGCGAAGTAGGCTATGATGCCTATAATGCCCGCCGCTGTGCCCTGGTGGCAGGGCTACCTGTTTTCAGTACGGCGATGAATGTCAACAGACTATGCGGCAGTGGGATGCAAGCGATTTGGACAGGTGCGCTGGAAATCCTGAGTGGTGCGGCGCGTGTGGTGGTGGCGGGCGGCGATGAGAATATGACGATGCAGCCCTTCCTGGACTATGGGGCCCGCCTCGATGGCCTGAAGCTAGGTAATCGCATCGTCCTGGATGGCACGCTCACATTGGTGACCGATCCCTTCGGTCGCTACCCGATGGGTGAAACCGCTGAACGGGTGGCTGGCCGCTACAACGTCTCGCGCGAGGATCAGGACCGCTTTGCCCTTACCAGCCAGCAACGGGCCATCGCCGCCATTCGCTCGGGCTACTTCGAGGAGCAGATTGTGCCTGTGACCGTACGTGAAGGCAAACGCGAGGTTGAGTTCAAGGCCGACGAGCATCCGCGCGAGACCACGCTTGAGAAACTGGCGTCCCTGCCACCGGTTTTCCGCCAGGGAGCGGGTGCCAATCCCGCTAATCCCCGCAACGTCAATGCTCCAGAGTCCTTAGTGGAAGGCATGCGTCCGCTGCCCACCGTCACGGCAGGCAATTCGTCGGGCATCAATGATGCGGCAGCAGCCGTCGTGTTGATGACCGAGGAGCAGGCTCGTGCCGAGGGACGACGTCCACTCATGCGTCTGGCGGCGGTGGCCGTAGCGGGCATTGAACCGGAGATCATGGGCGTAGCACCCATCTATGCTATTCGCAGCGTGCTGACCGCCATGCGCATGAGTCCCAAAGACCTGGATGTGATCGAGCTGAATGAAGCCTTTGCAGCACAGGCCCTACCGGTCATGCGCGAGGCAGAACTGGATCCCGAGCGTGTGAATCCGGATGGCGGGGCGATTGCCCTGGGTCATCCTATTGGCGCAACTGGTGCCATACTGACTGTCAAGGCGTTGTATTGGCTCAAGCGCAATCATGGCAATTGGGCGCTCGTTACCATGTGCATCGGTGGTGGTCAGGGCATCGCGGCAATTTTCCAGAACTGCGACTAGGTGTATAGTATGGCCACCCACTAATCATCAATCTAACGAGAAGTGGGTGGGACATACACATTTCATGAGGAGGATAGATCATGAGTAATGATCATCAAAAGAGCTCCAACTCGCAAGGCGGTCAGCAGCATACTGACCGCCAAAAGTCTCGGGGCTCCCAGCAGGATCAGCAAACAGATCCGCAGCAACGATATGAGCAGGATCTGCGGGAAGCTAATAAACAAAATCAACCAGCCTCTGGGAAACAAGGGAAGCAAGCCAACTCCTCAGAGGGTAAACCAGGCCAGCGGGGCCAATCGCAGCAGCAGCAAGGACAGTCTGACATCCCTCAACAGAGCAAGCAAGTTAGTCAAGACTAGTATCAGTGCGACCTGCAGCCAGATCCTTATTAGAACAGAAGCAACATCGGCAATGTCGAAAGGAGGCTGACTTGAGTGACGTAACGCAGACAAACACTGCCAGTGACAATCTGACCCCACAAATGAGTATTGAGCGTGGTC
The DNA here is from genome assembly GCA_001919995.1 of Ktedonobacter sp. 13_1_20CM_4_53_11. The sequence continues at coordinate 6,082 of MNIY01000025.1, read as the reverse complement.
ATGATACTCTTCCTGCAGTCATGCCCCGTGTCGTGATTGTCGGGGCCGGATTTGGTGGATTACAGGCCGCGAGAGCCTTGCGAAATGTACCCGTCCATGTGACGGTGATCGATAGGACCAATCATCACCTGTTCCAACCACTTTTGTACCAGGTAGCTACCACCGTATTACCCCCAAACGACATCACTGCGCCCATCAGGGAGGTGCTCAGGAAACAACAGAACACGGAAGTGTTGATGGCCGAAGTGACCGGCGTGGATGTGCAAGAACAGCGGGTGCTCATGCACAGTCGATCCGTGCCCTATGACTACTTGATCCTGGCGACGGGCGCACATGAGAGCTACTTTGGTCATAACGAATGGAGGCGATTCAGTTCCGGGCTCAAGTCGATCGCGCAAGCGCTCGCTCTTCGAGACAAGCTGCTGGAGGCATTTGAGGCAGCTGAGTTGGAAACGGACCCCGAAAAGCGCCAGGCGCTCTTAACATTTGTATTGGTGGGTGCTGGACCAACGGGGGTTGAAATGGCCGGGGCAATTGCAGAATTGGCTCGCCAATCCCTGGCCGGTGAGTTTCGCCATATCAATCCAAAAGCGGCTCGTGTTATCCTCGTTGAGGCGCTGCCAAGAATCTTGCCGGCCTTTCCTGAGAAGTTGGCGAAAAAAGCCAAGCTCGCACTCAATCATCTAGGGGTCGAGGTGAGAACGAGTTCTCCTGTTGAAGAGATTAACGAAAACGGCGCCGTGATCGCAGGAAAGCGTCTCGATGCCAGGAACATCATCTGGACGGCTGGTGTTGAGGCATCGCCAGCGGGCAAGTGGATTGGCGCTGAGACAGATCGTGCAGGCCGAGCAAGGGTGAACGGTGACCTCAGCGTCCCAGGCCATCCAAATATTTTTGTGATTGGCGATACGGCCAGTGCGAGCCAGAATGGAAAACCGCTCCCCGGTGTTGCTCCTGTTGCCATGCAGGAGGGTCGTTACGTGGCTTCGGTGATTGCCGACGCGGTTGCAGGGCAAGAACATCAGCAACCGTTTCATTATGTGGATAAAGGGAATCTGGCGACTGTAGGCCGCTTCTTTGGCATTATAGATATCGGGAAAGTTCGACTTGCTGGTTTCCTGGCCTGGGTTATCTGGCTGGTCGTTCATATCTATTACCTGATTGGCTTTCGGAACCGTTTCATGGTCATGTTTCAATGGGGTCTCTCCTACTTACTGTTTCAACGAAGTGCCCGGCTCATTGCGTTCGAAGATTACTCGCGCCTCGAGTAGAAGCGATGTTCGTTCAGGAGGCTTGGCTTGAGAAGCCGTTTCATCCGAGATACCTTTGACCAGGTGTCACTGTAGTATGAGCGGCTGCGTGCAAAGAAAAGTAGACTGTCGTACAATGACATCATGGGTATTCTCCACACCAGTTGGAACAAGGCTAGAATACGATCCTGATGACGAAACGTCTCGTGCTTCGCGAGTTTGAGGAGGAGGACTGGCCGGCTGTGCTCACCTATCAGTCCTCCCCGCTCTATAACTAGCGAATGGTGGTCGTCTAGGTATGTTGTTCTGTATTAAGTTCTTGTTTATATCGTCTCCTCTTCTTGCACGTCACACTGAGGGAAAGTAGCGAGCATGCAGATACGCTATGTCGGCATGTTCTCCTTGAGAAGAAAGGAAGAGACCCATGCCTCGACTTCAGAGGTACTCATGTCTATTTCTCATGTTGTTCTGTAGCCTCGTCGTATTCCTACCATCTTGCTCTGCCCCTCAGGCGCCTTCTGTTTCTGCCTCGACTCCTCTCAAACCTATGGGAACCACCCTCTACACCTATCGTGGTCATCACAATGCGGTAAACACCGTCGTATGGTCTCCTGATGGGAAGCGCATCGCTTCTGCCAGTTATGATAAGACGGTGCAGGTCTGGGATGTAGCAACCGGGCATCTCTACTTGAACTATCGAGGGCACTCGAACATGGTGTCTGCCGTGGCGTGGTCTCCTGATGGGAAGGACATTGCTTCCGCCAGTTTTGACAAGACCGTGCAAGTCTGGGATGCTTATACAGGCAGACGCCTCTGGACCTTTCGTGGTCACACGGACACAGTTACTGCCCTCGCCTGGTCCCCTGATGGAAGCCATCTCGCTTCTGCCAGTTATGATAAGACGGTGCAGGTCTGGAGGATAGGGAATATTGCCACAGCAGACGCGGTGATGACGTACCATGGTCACTTCAATTGGGTGATGACGGTCGCCTGGTCCCCCAACGGAAAATACCTCGTTTCTGGTGGTATCGATTCAACCGTGCAAGTCTGGGACGCCACCACAGGAAGGACACTGTTGACCTACCTGGGCCATTCGTACACTGTGACTGCCCTCGCCTGGTCCCCTGATGGAAAGAAGATCGCCTCGGTGAGCTTTGATAAGACCGTGCAGGTTTGGAATTCGGTCACGGGCAAATTCTTGTGGATCTATTGCTGCCGTGATTGGGTGAATGGGGTGGCGTGGTCACCCGACGGGAAGTATATTGCCTCAGCCAACACCAACAGGACAGTACAAATATGGGATAGTCTGTCGGGTCATGCAGTGTTGACCTACCGCAATCATCGCAGCGAGGTGCTAACTGTCGCCTGGTCCCCTGATGGAAAGCGCATCGCATCTGGAGATGATGATGGGTTGGTGCGCGTCTGGCAAGCACCCGTCTCTCCATCGTGAGGAGATCACTTGCTCCGTGGATGGAGGTCTCCATTCGCTCGGTGCTTGCTCAGTACAGCTCCCGTCCCTCTGCTTGGGTTTGACGAAATCGTGTTAACGATATAAACTGGGGCAATAGAAACACTTCACGATTATCATCAAAAGGATCAGCGTATTGAACAAAACGCATGTACGAATACATACCTCATTCTGGAGTCGCTTACGCACTGTAATGCTAAGCGGAGTTTTGCTCTGCCTCTTTTTACTCAGCGCCTGTAGCGGGGCAACGACCCAAAGCTCCACGACCACAACTGCAGGCACTAATCCGACGCCAACTGTTGATCGCACGTTGCAAAACGAGGGAAACGCACAACTGCAAACATTCCAGCAATGGATTGCTTTGATGCAGCAGTATCAAGGCAATATCACCACCTATCAGCAGCAGTATCAAAGCGACCAGCAGGCTCTTCGTACTGCCACCACCGATGCAGCCTACAAAACAACGCTGCATACTTTGCATACGCATATCGTGGCCATTCAGATTCCGGCTATGAAAACAGAGAGCACCTACTTGTTCCAGAAATTGCAACAGGATGCCACTGCTTTTGGGAAACAGCATACGTTCCATGACTCGTACAACAATACCACGTACCCACTGGGCTTCGAGTATGGGTCCAATGGAGCCACCAGCTCAACATGGTTGCAAGGGGAACTTTCGGCTGCGCAAAGCTTGATGGACTACCAGCAAGCCGTCGAAGACCTGAACATGGATATAACCAACTTCCAGGCGATGGTGGCAGACTTTGGGGACAAAACGCCCTACGATCAGGTGCATAAAACAGATATCCAGTTGTTGCAACACTACCACTATATGAACACGAAGGTCGTCGTTGTTGCTCTTGCCGAACAAGCGGAGCGTGTCTACGAGAACGGAAAGCTGGTTAAGGCATTCCATGTGACCACCGGGCAGCCAGAGCTGCCTTCGCCTCCGGGCACCTGGTGGATTGAGGGGAAAAAATCGCCCACCGAGTTTAAATCTGATGCCCCGCCGTCTTCACCGGATTGGTATCCGCCGACGCCGATTAACTATGCGATGCAATACCATAGCAACGGCTACTTCTTTCACGACAGTTGGTGGCGCACTGAGTACGGCCCCGGTACGAACTTTCCCCACCTCGATCCGGGCGGCACGCAATACTCCATCCATGGCTCGCATGGCTGCGTGAATATGTCGGAGGGTGATGCCGCGTGGTTGTACGGGTTCGTGCAACTTTACACGCATATCCTGATCTATTAACCATGGGTGTGAGTGGTCAGTTCAGCATTCCATCAGTACAAGTGTGATCCGCTCCAATGCAGGCATCTATTATGCGGTCACGGCTGTTCTCGTGCTGGTGTGCATCCTGGTGACCGTATGCTGTTTGTGAAAAAGTGAGAGAACGCTATGAGACCACTCAGATATGAAGGGCCCATACAGAGAGAAAGGCTCCACTATCTCGACTGGCTACGCGTGTTGGCTGTATTGGGAGTGTTCTACGCGCATACCGCCGATATATTCGATAAGTTCTACTGGCATATCAAGGGTGGAGAGCAGAACACCGGCCTGCTTGTACTGGTCGTCTTCGGCACGGAGTGGGGCATGTCACTTTTCTTTTTTCTTGCAGGAGCAAGCGCCTGGTTTGCCCTCGAATCTCGAACGGCCGGTCAATTCGTCAGCGAACGCTTCACACGGCTGATCATTCCTTGTCTCGTCGGCTTCATCTTGCTTTCTCCACCTATAGCCTATCTTATAGCGATCAGTCATTCGCTCTACCACGGTAACTTTTTACAATTTTATCCCTATTATTTCGAGAACATTCATATTAGCTGGAACCCGCAATGGCTCGGGATATACGCTTACCATCTCTGGTTTCTGGTCTTTCTCTTTTTTATCTCCACGTTGGCACTGCCAGTACTGCTTTATTTGAAACGCGAGCGAAGTTTACGCTTCATTTCGAAGCTAGCAGCATTTTGCGATAGACCTGGAGGGCTCTTCGTGTTTGTCCTACCCATTGCGCTCATCCAGCTTGCCTTACGAGCGCCATTCCCTGGTTATCAAAGCTGGTCAGATTTTTTTACCTGGCTTCTTATCTTTATATACGGGTTCATGTTCTTGGCAGAACCCCGCTTCGAGTCTGCTATTCAGAAGCAGTGGAAGCTTGCTCTATTTGTAGGAATCGCCAGCTTGCTCATCATGCTGGTAGCATCTTACACCGGCGTATTAAGTAGTTGGGATAGTATCTCCACCTACTCGGTAGGATATGTCCTCTACCAGTTGTTGCGTAGCATCGTGACCTGGTCCTGGATGCTCTTTGTGTTGTATTTTGGCATGCGCTTCTTGAATTTCAGCGACAAATTCATCGAGTATGCCAATGAAGCCGTCTTACCGTTCTACTTGCTCCACTATCCCGTCATCGTGGTCATCGCGTTTCTCACCCTGGCATGGAATATCAATATGGGCGTCAAATTTCTGTTCGTCAGCACGGTTGCTCTGATTGCCACGCTCGTTTTGTTTGATCTCTTCATCAGGCGCATCAAAGTATCGCGCTGGCTATTCGGAATGAAATCGTTCCATGAGCCCCAGCCAGAGCATGCCCCGGAAACCCCGTTAAAATCCTCTTCTTCACCTCCACTTAGCCGGTAAATCCATCCTTCAAAGCATGGTTATCGCCCCTTGAAGTTGGCCTGACGGCGTTCAATGAATGACTGGATGCCCTCTCGGATATCCTCGCTCTGTATCAGAGGCTGTAAATCGGGCCAAAGCCGCCGAATTGCAGCCTCTTCACCCTCGGTTATAGCTAATCGGGACGATGCCAGCGTTGCACGTACACCTAGTGGGGCCTGCATTGCGACAACCTGGGCCAGTTCCTCGGTGCGAGCGAGTTGCTGTCCCGGCTCAACAACCTCCTGCACCAGACCAATGCGGTGCGCCTCTGCCGCATTGAACTCGTCGCCCGTAAGCAAATAACGCATCGCATTTCCCCAGCCTGTCTCACGCGCAAAACGGATCGTCGCGCCACCAAAGGGATAGAGTCCTCGCTTGATCTCTATCTGAGCGAAGCGAGCGTTGCTGGCGGCAACCCGAATATCTGCTGCCAGCATCAGTTCGATGCCGATCGTCAGGCATATACCCTGCACCGCACAAAGCATGGGTTTGCTGAGCCTTGGCCCTTTGATGCCAAGTGGATCAATAGCACCCTCCGGTAGCTCTTGTATGTCCTGGCCCAGAGATGATGCGAATTGTGTAAGCTCCAGTCCTGCTGTGAAGTGATCTCCATGTGCAAATAACACACCACAACGCAGGTCGTCATCATGCTCCAACTCACCATAAGCCAGCGCAAGCGCGCTGAGCATGGCCCTGTCA